>JAFSOM010000544.1 GCA_017447005.1 Oscillibacter sp. | reverse complement strand
TGCTGTATGAACCCCTAACGGGAAACTCTTGAAACCATAAAGGAGAATTTACAATGAGCGTTTACGATTACACTGTCAAAGCGCGCAAGGGCGCGACCTGCAATCTTGCCGACCTGAAGGGAAAGGTTCTGCTGATTGTCAATACGGCTACCGGATGCGGCTTCACGCCTCAGTATGAAGCGCTGGAGAATCTCTACAAGAAGTACCGCGAGCAAGGCTTTGAGATTCTGGATTTTCCCTGCAACCAGTTCGGACATCAGGCCCCGGGCGACGAGGACGAGATTCACGCCTTCTGCACCGCGAAATACAAGACCAGCTTTGACCAGTTGGCGAAAATCGACGTGAACGGCGAGAATGAGGAGCCGCTTTACACGTATCTGAAGAGCCAGCAGCCCGACGAGGAAATCAAGGGCTTGAAAAACAAGGCGTCTATGGCGGCGATTGAGAAGCTCAGTACAACCTGCAAGAAGCCGGGCGACATCAAGTGGAACTTCACCAAGTTTCTGGTAGACCGTGAGGGCAACGTCGTCAAGCGTTTCGACCCCACCAGCGACCCCATGAGCTTTGAGGCGGACATCGCCGCTCTGATTTAACGGACGGTTTTCAACAGGCCGGATAGAGAGGAAAAGCGTATGGCGCATGATGTGATTGTTATCGGCGGCGGCCCGGCGGGACTGTCGGCGGCGGTAAACGTGCGGGCGCGGGGGCGGAGCGTCCTTGTGGTCTCCAATCCGCTGGAAGAGAATCCGCTGTGGCGTGCGGAAAAAGTGGACAACTATCTGGGACTTCCCGGCATGAGCGGCGCGGAGTTGCTCAAAACGCTCCGCGCTCACGCGGAACAGGCGGGCGCGGAGTTCCGGGAAGGGCGCGTCCTCAACGCCGTCGCTATGGAAACGGACTGGTTCGTCAGTATCGGAAGCGATATGGAGAACGCCAAAGCGGTGGTACTGGCGGGCGGCGTTGCGCGGGCGAAGAAGTTTCCCGGCGAGGCGGAATATCTGGGCAAGGGCGTCAGCTACTGCGCGACCTGCGACGGAATGCTGTACCGTAAAAAGCCCGTCGCCGTGGTGGGCTACAGTGACAGCGCGAAAAAAGAGGCGGAGTTTCTGACCTCTATCGGCTGTACCGTCACTTATTTTGACCGTCCGAAAACCTGTGAGATTATCGGCGGGGCGAAGGCGGAGCGCGTCGTCTGCGACGGTCAGGCGGCGGATGTTGCCTGCGTATTCCTTCTGCGTCCGGCGCTGGCCCCTACGGATATGTTCCCCGGCATTGAAGTAGAAAACGGCTATGTGAAGGTTGACCGCGCTATGGCGACGAGTTTGCCGGGCGTGTTCGCGGCGGGCGACTGTACAGGCGGCCCCCTGCAAGTGTCGAAAGCGGCGGGGGAAGGTCTGGTAGCCGGACAGAGCGCCGCGAAATACGTCGCGGACTTGGCGCGGAAAAAGTAAACAAACACGGCATTCGACAAACAAATACGCTATCAGATAAAGGAGAGAATCAGCAATGGCATTACAGCATTTGACCGAGGATACCTTTGACACCGCCGTAAACGCGGCGCCTCTGGCGATGGTAGACTTCTGGGCGACATGGTGCGGCCCCTGCAAGATGATGGGGCCTATCGTGGAGAAACTGGCCGGGGAGTACGACGGCAAGGCGCTGGTGGCTAAGGTGGACACGGACGAGGAAGCGGATTTGGCGGAAAAGTTCGACATTTCCACTATCCCCACGCTGGTGTTCCTGAAGAACGGCGCGGAATTTGACCGGAAAATCGGCGTGACGCCCGAAGCCGCGCTGCGGGAGGTTCTGGACGCGAATTTATGAGCGTCGGCGTAAGGCGACGGGGCGGACATTCCGCTGTTTACGCGGCGGGATGTCCGCCCCGTCCGCTATTCATAGACAAGGAGGCGCAGTTATGACAGGTACGATTGCGCAAGGCGTTCTCATTCCGTTTCTCGGAACCAGTCTCGGCGCGGCGATGGTCTTTTTGATGAAAAGGCAAATCTCCGCGAATCTGCAAAAAATCCTGACCGGCTTTGCCGCCGGCGTGATGGTCGCCGCCTCTTTCTGGAGCCTGTTACAGCCCGCTCTGGACGGAAGCGCGAACCTGGGAAACCTTTCCTTTATTCCCGCGGCGGTGGGCTTTATGATAGGTATCGGCTTTCTGTTGCTCTTGGACGAAGTTACCCCGCATATGCACATGGACCAGCAGAGCGAAGGCCCGAAAAGTAAGCTGAAACGTACAACAAAGCTCATTCTCGCGGTGACGCTCCATAACATCCCGGAAGGAATGGCGGTCGGCGTGGTTTACGCCGGATGGCTGGCGGGAGAACCCGGCGTCAGTAAAACCGGGGCGCTGGCCCTTGCGCTGGGCATTGCGATTCAGAATTTCCCCGAAGGGGCGATTGTATCCATGCCCCTGCGGGCGGAGGGACTTCCAAAAGGCGCGACATTCTGGTACGGCGTCCTCTCGGGGGCGGTGGAGCCTGTGGCCGCGCTGGTCACGATACTGGCCGCAAGCGCCGTCGTGCCGATTCTGCCCTATCTTCTGGCGTTCGCCGCCGGAGCGATGATGTACGTAGTAGTCGAGGAACTGATTCCGGAAATGTCGGAGGGCGAACACTCCAACGCGGGAACGATTGCGTTTTCGCTCGGATTCGTGCTGATGATGATTCTGGACGTGGCGTTAGGATGACATGCGCCGCGAAAATCCGAAAGACGAAGGAGAAAGATTATGATTCAGGTTGCATACGCGTCCAAAACCGGACATGTGAAAAAGGTCGTGGAGAAACTCGGACTAACCAACGCGCTGAGAATCGTGAAGGGCGACGAGAAGCTAGATGGCGAATACGTCATTTTCACCTACACGATAGGCCTTGGCAAGACGCCGAAAGCGGTGGAGGCGTTTCTGGCGGCGAATCCCGGCGTCAAGGCCGGGGTAGGGAGCGGAAGCTCGTCGATTCTTCACCGCAAGACGTTCAATTTCGCGGCGGAAAACATCAGCAAGGCATATAATGTCCCGATTCTCGCCAAGCTGGACGGCGTCGGAACGGACGAAGACATTGCGCATATTAAAGCGGAGCTTGAAAAGCTGTCCTGATTTGCGATTCTTTTCGCGCTGTCGGCTGACAATCCGAAAGACTGTCCGCCTTTTCCGTCCGGTAAAGGAAAGGAGGCGCCGCTATAGACCGCCTGTTATTCTCCTGTATCCGCTGTATCGCGTGGATTTCCAAATTTGCAAGGCCGCTTTCGCGTCTGGGCGCGGGGGAATACGACGAGTGGAAAGCGGGCGAAAAACTGAAAATTCTGCTGGTGGGATATAACGGCGCCGGAAACACGGGTTCGGACGTTCGGACAGTCTCCATTGCGCGGCAAGTGAACGCGTTGTTCGGAAAAGAATCCGTGCGAATGACGGTCATGACGCTGGACGCCAATTCGCTGGAGGGCTGTTTTGACGAAAATGTGACCCTTCTCCCGTTCAGTTCCATTTTTCCCTTAGACCTTTATCGCGCCTGTTCTTCCCATCACGCCGCCATTCTCTGCGAGGGTTCCGCCCTGAAGAGCGGCTTTGCGAACGCGTTGACGCTGTTTTTGTGCGAGGCCGCCGGGGTCATGTCCGCGCAGGGCAAGCCCTGTATCGCTTACGGCGTCGAGGCGGGATATATGGAGCCTTTTGTAGAACGGGCGGCGGCGGGACTTTGCCGAGACGCTTACTTTATCGCAAGAACGGACGAATCCCTTATGCGGCTGAAAAAGCTGGGCCTCCGGGGGCATACGGGCACGGACGCCGCGTGGAATTACGATAAGGCCATACGGCCCGACGAGGCCGATTTGCTGTTACGTAAACAGGGCTGGGACGGAGAAACGCCGTTACTGGGCGTGGCGGTTATCAATCCGTTTTGCTGGCCTGTCCGCCCGTCGCTGTGGAGATGGGCGAAGGGAATGATAAGCGGCGACCTCACCGCGCAGTACGACAAATGGTATTTTTTCAGCGATTCCCCCGCACGGAGAAACGCCTTTCGACAATATATAGAAGAAGTCGCGGCGGGCGTTTGTTCTTTCACGCGTCAATATGACTACTTTCCCGTTCTCATTGGAATGGAGCGTCTGGACGAAAGAGCGGTCCGCGCATTGGCGGGAAAGCTGAATTGTCCAAAAGCGGCGTTTCTGTCGGGGGAATATCCCGCGCAAGCGATAACCGGGATTCTCCGCAGTCTTTCCATGCTGGTGACTTCCCGCTATCACGCGGCGGTTTTGAGTATGGAAACGGGCTGTCCGATTGTGGCCGTCTCCATGGACGAGCGTCTGGACGGTCTCATGAGAGAGCTTTCGCTGGATAGCAAATATCTGTTCGGCGTAGAGGACGGGAATCTGGGCGGAAAAATCGCCGCGGCTTTGTCGGAGGCCCGCGCCGAACAGGACGCGATTTCCTTGCATATGCGGCGTTACGCGGCGGACTGTCGGGAGAAGCTGGATACTATGGGAAAGTTCATGAAGCGATATTTACAGGACGCTCTGCGGCAGTATGTGTAAAGTTTTTCTTGGCAAGTAAAAAAGCCGCATAAAATTCGCCCTCATCCGGCGCTGCGCGCCACCTTCCCCCGTTCCGGGGGAAGGACAACTTTGCAACGTTTTTCATGAAAAATTAGAGAAAACCGCCGCTTGCGCGGAAAATTTTAAACGCAAACGCTTTCAAGTTTGCCCTTCCCCCGGAACGGGGGAAGGTGGCGCGCAGCGCCGGATGAGGGCGAATTTTATGAGGCTTTTTTACTTGCCAAGAAAAACTTTACACATACTGTTTTCCCTCTTGTACGTCCGCCGGAATCTGTGGTACAATCGCGTCATACGGAGATTTTACGCGGACGTAGACGTAAAGGAGGCGGCGCCCATGGACGCGCAGAGGCGTATTTATATCGCGGACGACGACGCGAACATCCGTCAGATTATCCGCACGTTTCTAGAGAGCGACGGACACGCGGTGGAGGAGTTCCCCACGGGAGACCTTCTGTTAGCGCGGTTTCTGGAATCGGAATGCGATTTGGTGATTTTGGATGTCATGATGCCCGGGTCGAGCGGCTTTGAAATCTGTACGGAACTGCGCAAAGTCAGCGCCGTGCCGATTATCATGCTCACGGCGCGGGATTCGGAGAACGACTACGCCATGGGCTTAGGCCTCGGCAGTGACGACTACATCACGAAACCGTTCTCCGCGATGTCCTTGCTCATGCGGGTACGGGCGATTTTCCGCCGGATTGAGTTTGAGCGTCAGAAAAACGCGGCCTCGCAGGAGAAGGAAACGCCCGCGCAGGTCACGACGGGCGCGCTGACGCTTGACGCCCCCGGACGGCATATTCTCAAAGACGGCGTGCCGCTGGCGTTAAGCCCCACGGAATACGAAGTCCTGAAATATTTCATGCTCCGCACGGGGCAGGCGGTATCCCGGGAGGAATTGCTCAATCAGGTTTGGGGATTCGGTAGCGCCGTGGAGACACGCGCCACGGATGACACGGTACGCCGTCTGCGGCAGAAGATAGAAGGCAGTCACGCGGTGATTGAGGCGGTCTGGGGCTACGGCTTCCGTCTGAAAGCGGATGAGGAATCGTCATGAAAGCGTGGAAACAGTTCCTGACGGGCCGCCGCTCCATCGGGGACAGTATCTTAGTGACGCTTGTCATTCTCACGGCGGCGATTTTATTGGCGGTCGCGCTGACGTTTCATCTGTTCATCCGCGCATACGTCTGGAATCGCGTTTCCTCGCAACTCGACGCGATTGTCAACAGCGTTTCCGGCGTCCGCGTCACGGACAGCAGACGCCCGGACGGTACGCGGGACACGCTTCCGGCGAACGGCGCCCCGGACTTGATTCCGGCGGAGAGTATGCGCGGCGCAAACCCTCCGGACGGCCCGACGCGACGCAAACGGAAATTCGACGGCGGTCAGGACCGGATTACCGGCGTCCTCGGAAACGTGGTCGCGCTGGACGCCAACGGCGCGCTGTTATCCTACGATTCGGAGGAGGAAACCGCCGCGGAGTTGTCCGCTTACTTCTCCTCCGGGCATGAGCTAAACGAACGCATACGGCGTAAGGCAATAAGCCTTGACAGCGGCCATTATATCATTTCCGCCGTCTGTGACCCGTCGCGCAACGACGCCTTTCTGGTCTGCTACGTGGACGTAACCGCGATTGAGGCCTTTACCGGACAGGCCAATCTCGTGCTACTGGTCATCATCTGCGCGGCGCTGGGGCTGTCCGTATTCCTGAGCCGCCGTATTTCGCGTTCGTTCGCCGAACCCGCGCAAAGCCTTTCGGCGTTCGCGGAGGAAATCGGGCGCGGCGATTTTCAGCGGCGGGAGTTTCATTTCCGGGAGACGGAGTTCCATTCGCTGGCGGAATCTATGAACCGTATGGCCGACGAACTGCGCGAGGCTAACCGGAAACAGGAAACTTTCTTTCAGAACGTCTCCCACGAACTGCGCACGCCCCTGACGGCGATTCGCGGCAACGCGGAAGGCATTGTATGCGGCCTGATGAACCCGCAAACGTCCGCAAACGTCATTCTGGCGGAGGCGGACAGATTAGCGGGCTTTGTGGAGGACATTCTATATTTATCGCGCATGGGCCGCGCCGCGCCGGAAGATAAGCCCTTGCCGCTGGACTTACGCGACATTCTCTCTCTGTGCGTGTCCGAACAGCGCGTAAACGCCGACGCGCTCTCCTTCTCGTTCGACTTCGACGAAACGCCCGTCCTCTTCGCTATCCGGGAACGCGACGCCCGTCAGCTTTTCGGCAATCTCATTTCCAACGCCATCCGCTACGCCGTCAGCGCGGTACGGCTGTCCTGTCACGCGCAGTCCGGCGGCGTATGCGTGCGCGTGTCCGACGACGGCCCCGGCATTACGTCGGAGGATTTGCCGCATATCTTTGAGCGTTTCTATAAGGGCGCGGGCGGTAAGCACGGTATCGGCTTATCCATTGCGCGGACGGTCGTTGACGCCTATCACGGCGACATCACCGCGCAAAACGACGGCGGCGCCTCGTTTACCGTATCGTTTCCCGTCGGAACGCCGGCTTCGTGAGTTTTGCGTAAATTTTGCGGCTTTTTTTCGGAGACTTCCGCCCCGGTTCCGGCTATACTAAGGCCCGTAAACGAAACCACAGCGGAACATCGTAAGGAGTGAAGAACCATGAAACGCAAAACGGCGGCTATGACCGCGTTGATTTTGACGGCGGCTTTATCGCTGTCGGCCTGCGGGAACGCCGCGAACGCTACGACCGATAACGCGACGCGACAGACAGCGCAAACGACGAACGAAACCGTAACGAAAGGCGCCGCGACGAGCAAAACCTTAACGCAAGGCGCAACGAACGAAACCGTAACGCAAAACGCGACGGGCGAAACCGTAACGCAAGGCGCGACGCAGACGGAGAGCGTCGGGACGGCGCAAGCGGAGAGCGTCGCAATCAGCGCGGACGCGGAAACCTCGGAAAAAGCGTCGGCTGACGCCTTCTCCAGTCGGGACTTGTCCGGCGCGTGGGACACCGCGACAGCGGTCACGATTAACCTCAACGGCGGCTCGATTTCCGCCGCGTCCGGCGCCGTGACGGTCTCCGGCTCTACCGCCACCATCACCGCCGCCGGAACGTATCGCGTAACCGGAACGCTGTCCAACGGCGCCCTGATTGTCGACGCCGCCAAAGAGGATAAGGTGCAAATCGTACTGGACAACGCCTCTATCAATTCCGACACGTTCGCGGCGATTTACGTCAAGCAGGCGGACAAAGTTTTCGTGACGCTCGCCGACGGAACGGTAAATACGCTCTCGAACGGCGGCTCCTTTGAGGCCATTGACGAAAACAACGTGGACGGCGTCATCTTCTCCAAAGACGATTTGACCCTGAACGGCTCCGGCAAACTGGTCGTGACCTCGCCCGCCAAACACGGCGTTGTCAGCAAGGACGATTTGGTTATCACGGGCGGGACGTATGAAATCACGGCGGCCAGTCACGCGCTCTCCGCTAAGGATGGCCTCGGTATCGCCGACGGCGTATTCTCCATCCGTTCCGGCAAGGACGGCATTCACGCCAAAAACGACGACGAAAGCGAAAAGGGCGTCGTGTATATCGCGGGCGGAACGTTCACGATTAACGCCGGCGACGACGGCGTAACGGCGTCGGGACTTCTGCAAATCGACGGCGGCTCCCTTGACGTTACGGGCGGCGAGGGCTTGGAGGCGAACTATATCCGTATCAACGACGGCGCAATCAGCGTGACGGCCTCCGACGACGGAATCAACGCGACGCGGAAATCCGGCTCCGTCACGCCTTGCATTGAAATCAACGGCGGCGACATCAGCGTAACGGTCGGACAGGGCGACACCGACGGCATTGACGTAAACGGAAACCTTATCATCACGGGCGGAACGGTCAGCGTAACGGCGAACTCTCCCTTTGACGTTGACGGGACGATTACTTTCAGCGGCGGGACGGTTCTTGTGAACGGTCAGCAGGTGGACACGATTCCCAATCAGATGATGGGCGGTTTCGGCGGTCGCGGCGGCTTCGGCGGAAACCGTATGCCCGGCGCGAATCAGGGCAACGGCGGACAGTGGAACGTCTCCCCGAACGGCGACGCCGGGAACGTCCTCCCGAACGGCGGACAGCGTAACCGCGTACCCGGCGGCAATCAGGGCAACGCCGGACAGGGGAAGGCCGTACCCGGTAGCGGACAGGACAACGCCGTAACGGGCGGGAATGCCGAAACGACCGTCCCCAGCGGTAACGCGCAAGGCCGTATGTCCGGCGGCAAGCGCGGCAATCGCGTCGTAACGCCCGACGCCAACGGCGAAACCAACGTTGACGGCGCAACCGGCGCGACGCCGCGTACCGGGAAAAGCGGAAAGCGTCAGGGCAAGGACGCGCAGACGGTAACGCCGGAAACCTCGGAATCCGCGACCGCGGCGTAAGCGTCGTCTGTGGGGGCGGATTGACGCGAAAAATCCCCGGCTCAAAGTGAGTCGGGGAACAGGGAGTGAGTAAAGATATGACGCCCAGCCGCGCAAACCGTCAGATTTGCGCGGCTAAACGGTTCTATTCACGCGT
>JAFSOM010000045.1 GCA_017447005.1 Oscillibacter sp. | reverse complement strand
ATTCCGGCATTTTTGACACTACTGGGATTTGCTACAGCAATCGCCGGTTCTGTCTCTTATTCAATACAGGCTATGACGCACAGGAATGAGGTGATGCAGGCGTATTCGTTGCTGGAAGATGATGAGGTGTGGTTCTGTATCTCTGCTCCGACAAGGCGGGATTCATCACGGGGGAAAACATCCGTATTGACGGCGGCATGACGCGCCTTATGATTTATCACGGCGACCACGGCTGGAAACTGGAAAGCTGACAAACGCTCAACATCAGGGGAGGCGGCCTTATGGCATGGGAAAACAACCGCCGCGACGCTTCCGACGAAACGCCGGAGGCGGAGACGCGGCGTCTGATTGACGAACAGTTAAAAAGAGCGGGATGGGAGGCGGACACGAAACGCCTGCGCCATTCCGAGGGTACGCGCCCCGTCAAAGGACGCAATCTCGCAATCGCGGAGTGGTCCACGGACGCCGCGACGGGAACGCGGGGTTTCGTCGATTACGCGCTGTTTGTCGGTACGCGCATGGTCGCCGTACTGGAAGCGAAAGCGGCGGACAAGGACGTACCCGCCGTTCTGGACGGACAGGGGCGGGATTACGCGTCGCACATCCGCGAGGCCGACGCGGAATACGTTATCGACACATGGGACAAATATCAAGTCCCGTTCGCGTTCGCGTCGAACGGGAGGCCGTATGTCGAACAGTTGGAGAGCAAATCGGGCGTCTGGTTTCTGGACTTGCGGAGCCGTTATAATACGCCGCGCCCCTTGCGGGGCTGGCCAAGCCCTACGGGAATTATGGAACTGCTCGAACGCAACGACGTTGCCGGAAATTCCGCTCTGCGCAGTCTGTCCCGCGACTTCCTGCGGGACAAGGACGGCTTGAACCTGTACCCGTTCCAACTCCGGGCGATTGAGGCCGCCGAAAACGCCGTCACGGAGGGACGCCGTAAGATTCTGCTGGCAATGGCGACCGGAACCGGGAAAACCCGTACCGCGCTGGGACTGATTTACCGTTTCCTGAAATCCGGACGCTTCCGGCGCGTCCTGTTTCTGGTGGACAGAAACCCGCTCGGAGAGCAGGCGTATGACGCGTTCAAGGAAGTCCGGCTGGAAAGTCTCAAGACGCTGACCGAAATTTATACGGTTCGCGGCGTGAAGGACAGGACGCCGGACGGGGCGCGGGAATTTATCGATGATGATACCGTCCGCCTACAGATAGCCACAGTACAGAGCATGGTCAAGCGCATCCTGTACCCGGAAGACGGCGCGGTGCCGGGCGTGACGGATTACGACCTTGTAATAGCGGACGAGGCGCACAGAGGTTACATCCTTGACCGCGAGATGGGCGAAACGGAGACGCTGTACCGCGACCAGCGCGACTTCCAGAGCAAATACCGCGCCGTGATTTCCTATTTCGACGCGGTTCGCATTGGCCTGACCGCGACGCCCGCGCTCCATACCGTGGAAATTTTTGGGCCGCCCGTGTTCCGGTACGGCTACACGGAAGCCGTCGTTGACGGCTATCTCGCCGACTGCGACGCGCCCCACAGATTGAAAACAAGGCTGTCCGCAGAGGGGATTCACTATCACGCAGGCGACACGGCGACGCTGTTAGACCCGGCGACGGGGAGCGTCACGGACGGCGCGCAAATCGCCGACGAGCTTGATTTTGACGTGGACGACTTCAACCGCAACGTGATTAACGAAAACTTTGACCGCGCCGTGCTGACGGAAATCGCCAGGGACTTACACCCGGAAGCCCCGGAAACTTACGGTAAGACGCTCATTTTCGCGGTCAACGACGCCCACGCCGACCGGATTGTGAACATTTTGCGGGACATCTACAAAGAGCGCGAACTGGACGGGGAAGCGATTCAAAAAATCACGGGCTACACCGCCGACGGAAATCAGAAACGGATAGAGGAAGCTATTAAAAACTTCAAAAACGAACGCTTTCCAAGTATCGCAGTCACGGTCGATTTGCTTTCGACGGGCGTGGACGTGCCGAAAATCACGGCGCTGGTCTTTATGCGGCGCGTGAAGTCGCGGATTCTGTTCGAGCAGATGTTGGGACGCGCCACGCGGCTTTGTAAGGAAATCAAGAAAGACCATTTCGAGATTTACGACCCCGTGGGCGTGTACGACGCGCTCGCGCCGTTCAGCGACATGAAACCCGTGGCCGTGAACCCGCAGGCGACATTTTCGGACTTGCTGGACGGCTTCGCGGTCATGACGGAAGAAAAAGAAATCGGAAAACAGGTCAATCAGATTCTTGCGCGGCTACAGCGCAAGCGGCGCGTCATGGACGAACGGACGCGGGAACAGTTCGCAAGCGTCACGGGCGAGACGCCGGAACGGTTCATTGAGCGCGTCAGGAACGCGACGCCGCCAGAGGCGCGGGACGTTCTGCTGTCCCACGCGGACGCCTTGCGGCTCTTGGACGGGCGCACGGGCGGCGTTACGCGCTACGTCGTGATTTCCGACGCGCCGGACGAGTTGCTGTCGCACGAGCGCGGCTACGGGCGCGGACAGAAGCCGGAGGATTATTTAGAGGCGTTTTCGGCGTATCTGCGGGAGAACCTGAACGAAATCACGGCGTTGCGCGTACTCTGTACGCGTCCGGGGGAACTGACCCGCGAAAGCCTGAAACAACTGCGTCTGACGCTCGAACGCGAGGGCTTTACGCTTCTACAGTTAAACGGCGCGGTCTCCCGTATGAGCAATCAGGAAATCACGGCGGACATTGTCAGTCTGATACGCCGCTATGCAATCGGGGCGGAACTGCGCGGACATGAGGAACGCATATGCGGGGCTGTGAAAAAACTGAAAGCCGCGCACGACTTCACGCCGGAGGAACTGCGCTGGATTGACCGTATGGAGAGTTATCTTTTAGAGGAACTGGTCTTGACGGAATCGACGTTCGACGAGGACGGGCGATTCCGTGCGGAAGGCGGTTTCCGTCGCATTGACCGCATTTTCCGCAACCGCCTGAAAAATGTGCTTGCGGAATTGAACGGTTTCCTGTATGATGACGGAGGACAAAGCGCGTAATACGGAAGGGGGAGAACTATGGAGATTGTGCCGAGCGTTCTACAGGTGATTCCGGGCGACAATTTCACCGTATACGCCTATTTCAACGATGGTTCCGTGAGGAAAGCGGACATCAAGCCGTTGATTGAGCAGGGCGGCGTATTTTCCGCGCTGGCCGACGAGACGTTTTTCCGGGAGCGTCTGACCGTGATAAACGGCGCGGCGGCGTGGGACGTAACCGGGACGCGGGACGCCGCGCGGTGCGTGGATTTGGACCCGTGCGCAATGTACGAACATTCCCCGGTTGTCAAAGACCCGTTGGACATGGGCGCGAACGAGGCCACGCTTGCGGCGATGGACGCGGCGGAACATGACATGAATATGCACGGCCCTTTTGACAGCGTGGAAACGCTGATGGAGGCGTTGAATGCCTAAGAGCAAATTGTCTCCCGTGTTTGTGCCGGAGGCGGAACAGCCCTATAAAATCCCGCACAACTGGCGGTGGGTAAAATTGGGTGGAATTAACCGCTATTGCCCGCATACTGTTGACCCCGCAAATCAGCCGGACGCGTATTTTGAACTGTACAGCGTTCCCAGCATGGAAACGAATTATCCCGAAATTATCCCCGGTTCGGAAATCGGCTCATCTAAACAGTCCGTACAGAAAAACGATGTTTTGCTTTGCAAAATCAATCCGCACATTAACAGGGTATGGAAAGTTTCAAAACGCACTGATTACGAATTGCTTGCCTCGTCAGAATGGGTTGTTATAAGAAACAATCGTATTGACCCGGATTTCATGGTCTATTGTCTCAAATCCCCTTATTTCAGGGAGTTTATGTTATCTCATGTCTCCGGTATTGGCGGTTCGTTAATGAGGGCGCAACCAAAGCATATAACAAGTTATCCTATCCCGCTTCCGCCGCTTGCGGAGCAACAGCGCATTGTGGAGCGTATCGAAAGCCTGTTCACAAAGCTGGACGCGACGCGGGAGAAGGCGCAAGCGGTCGTTGACGGGTTTGAACTGCGCAAAGCCGCGATTTTACACAGGGCTTTCACCGGGGAATTGACCGCGCAATGGCGGGAACATAACGGAATCAGTCTGGACAGTTGGGAAAAGACCACGCTTTCAAAGGTAGTCGGAGGGTTTCGCTACGGGACTTCCGAAAAAAGCGCCTACTCATATCCGGGTATGCCTGTGTTGCGCATTCCGAATATTGGCGATGACGGAATTGATTTTTCCGACATGAAATTTTTGAACAGTCTGGAAGTGGAAAGCACAAATCAGGTAAACGAGAATGACATCCTGATTATACGGTCAAACGGAAGCCGCGATTTAGTAGGGAAATGCGCGTTGGTTCCCGCTTTATCAAAGCCTTTCGCATACGCTTCGTTCCTGATTAAAATTGTTCCGTCCGACAGGATAAACCCGCGCTTCCTGTTGCTTTATCTCAATTCCGCGAACGCCCGCGCACAGATGTTTTTCAAGGCGAAATCTTCGGCGGGAATCCACAATATCAACTCAAAGGAATTGGGAGCAATTTCTATCAGCCTTCCCGGATTGCGGGAACAAGCGAAAATTACGGAAATTGCGGAGGATATGCTGTCAAAAGAGAGCCAGACTGTAAGCGCGGCGCAAGAAGTCATTGATAACATTGACGCTATGAAAAGAGCAATTTTAGGGCGGGCGTTCCGGGGCGAACTCGGCACGAATGACCCGTCAGAGGCAGGCGCGGACTTTGCCGTAACTGTGCGATAATCGGAGGATAGCCCATGACCACACAGGAAATCGTATCGAAACTCTGGAATCTGTGCAACGTACTGCGCGACGACGGCATTACCTATCACCAGTACGTCACGGAATTGACGTATCTGCTGTTCCTGAAAATGTCCGCCGAAACCGACAACGAAAAACGCTTTTCGGAGGGCGTCGCGCTGGCGGAAGGCGACAGCCTGACGCCGGAACAGGAGGCCGAAAACGCCGAAAAGCGGCTTGTGTTGTCCTACTCGTGGGAGACGTTGCGCGGGAAATCCGGCTTGGAGCAGTACAATTATTACAAGGACATTCTGCGCCTGTTCGGAAAGCACTGTACCGGGCGCGTCCGGGAGATTTATCAGGGCGCGGCAACGAACATTGACGAGCCGAAGAACCTCGCCAAAATCATTTCCAGCATTGACGCGCTGGACTGGTTCTCGGCGCGTGAGGAGGGGCTTGGCAACCTGTACGAAGGGCTGCTGGCGAAAAACGCGGAGGAAAAGAAGTCCGGCGCGGGACAATACTTCACGCCCCGGCCCCTTATCACTTCCTTGGTTCGCCTCACGAAGCCGCAACCGGGGGAGCGTTGCAACGACCCGGCCTGCGGGACGTTCGGCTTTATGATTGCCGCCAGCCAGTACGTGAAAGACCATACCGACAACTTCTTTACGCTCGACGCGGAAACCGCCGCCTTTGAGCGCGGCGACGCGTTCACGGGTTGCGAACTCGTCCACGACGCGCACCGTCTCGCGCTGATGAACGCCATGCTGCACGATATGCAGGGGGAAATTCTGCTCGGCGACACGCTCTCCAATCTCGGAAAGGAAATGAAAGGCTACGACGTGGTTTTGACAAATCCGCCGTTCGGCACGAAAAAGGGCGGCGAACGCGCCATACGCGACGACCTGACGTTTTCGACCAGCAACAAGCAGTTGAATTTCCTACAGCATATCTACAGAAGCCTGAACGCGTCCGGCAAGGCGCGGGCGGCGGTCGTGTTGCCCGACAACGTGCTGTTCGCGGACGGCGACGGCGAACGCATCCGCGCCGACCTGATGGACAAATGCAATTTGCATACGGTGTTACGCTTGCCAACGGGCATTTTTTACGCGCAGGGCGTCAAGACGAATGTGCTGTTCTTCACGCGGGGCGCGTCGGACAAGGGCAATACCCGCGAAGTGTGGTTCTACGACCTGCGCACAAATATGCCGTCGTTCGGCAAGACGAACCCGCTGAAAGCGGAACATTTCGCGGGCTTTGAGGCGGCGTTCGAGGCGCCAGACCGCCGCGCCGTACAGGATGAGCGGTTGAGCGTGTTCAGCCGGGAGCAAATCGCGGAGCGGGGGAACAGTCTCGACCTCGGCCTGATTCGGGACGAGTCCGTGGTGGAGTACGCGGAACTCCCCGACCCGGTGGAAAGCGGCGAGGAGGCAATCGCGCAACTGGAAGAGGCGCTTGATTTACTGAAAAGCGTGGTCAACGAGTTGAAATCATTGAGGGCGCAATAAAAATGCGAATACGAATCCGCCGCAAAGCGCATGGATGTTGTACAATGCGTCTTGCGGCGGGCTTTTATTTTGCCCAAACGAAACGGGAAACATGATTGCATGACATGGGAGGTCATGATGGAAACTTATACAATGACAAAAGAGCAAATCCAGTCCTACGCGGAGAGTCTGCGCATGGAGGAACACAGCGAATCGACCGTACAGAAGTACGCGAACGCGCTCACGGCATTTTACGAGTGGCTTGCGGAGGACAAGAGCGTCACGAAAGAGCGTCTGCTTCTCTGGAAGGCGGAAATCAGCGCGAAAAACGCCGCCAGTACGGTCAACGTGATGATTTCGGCGGTCAACAGCTTTCTCGCGTTCATGTCGTGGGACAATCTGCGCGTCAAGCAGGTAAAAACGCAACGCCGGATTTACCGTGACAAGGACAGGGAACTGACGAAAGCGGAGTATATGCGCCTGTTGAACGCGGCGCGGGAAAAGGGCAATCTGCGCCTGT
>JAFSOM010000543.1 GCA_017447005.1 Oscillibacter sp. | reverse complement strand
GGCGACGTCAATTTCGCGTTCGATATTATCAACGCCCGATATGCGGACTCCCGGCTGATTACAATTCTCTCCACGGAAATGACGCTGGGAGAAATGCTGAACGTGGACGAGGCGACCGGAAGTCGAATCGTCGAGCGGACTAAGGAAGGCGGCTACCAGAGTTTAGCGGGAAAACGGAACTGGAGACTGATGTAAAAACTGAAAGGGGATAGGACAACATGGACAACATCACCAGCGTGGAATACGACCTGCTCCGGTCGCACATCCAGAAGCTGAAGGACTTCTGCAAATCGGCGGAACTGCTCTTCGCTCTGGAATGCGGACGCTACCCGATAACGCTGACGATTCGCCCGGACGAGTATTACCATCAGATGTCCCTGCTGGAGAGCGCGGAACAGCGGCGGACGGACGGCGCAATGACGTTCACGCTTGAGGAAGGCGAAATCCGCATTACCGCAGTCGGCGGCTTTGTTATCAGCGACGCCGCGTTCAGCAAAATCAAGGGCCTGTTCCAGAAGATTTCCGCCTACTGGACACAGCTTATTTTCCGCTGGCAGGCGCGTCGGGAGGGCGCGGGCTTATTCAACCTGTGGAACGACGTGAAAGAGAGGCTTGACGATGAAGAGTGAACAGTCGGCGGCGACATTGCCGGAAAACAACATCGACATGATTCCCATCGGAC
This sequence comes from Oscillibacter sp., assembly GCA_017447005.1. Lineage (GTDB taxonomy): Bacteria > Bacillota > Clostridia > Oscillospirales > Oscillospiraceae > Oscillibacter. The sequence goes on along the minus strand of JAFSOM010000543.1, from coordinate 5,531 downwards.
TTCTGGTTTCCCACCCGGACAACCCCCGGAAAGACCTCGGCGACCTGACGGAGCTTGCGGAGAACATCCGCGCCAACGGCGTTCTCCAGAACCTGACCGTCGTTCCCGCGCCGGACTCCGATTGGAACCGTTACGCGCCCATGAACCAGATTGACGCGCCGCACTTCCGGGTTGTCATCGGCCACCGCCGCCTCGCGGCGGCGCGGCTGGCCGGACTGACCGAACTGCCCTGCGTTATCGCGGAGAAGATGACGCCGGAGGAGCAGATTGCCGTCATGCTCTCGGAGAACATCCAGCGGCAGGCTCTGACGCCCTACGAGGAGGCCAAAGGCTTTCAACAGCTTCAGATTGACTTCGGGAAGTCCCCGAAAGAAATCGCGGAACTGGCCGGATTCCATGAAACCACAGTCAGGAGCCGCCTGAAGCTGGCGGAACTGGACGGTAAGAAGGTCGAAAAGGGACTGCGGCGCGGCGCGACGCTGTACGATTTCGAGGAGCTGAACAAGCTGGAAAGCCCGGAAGCGCGTGAGGAGTGCCTTGAGGCCATCGGAACCAACAACTTCAAAAACAAGCTGAAAGAGGCCAAGGAGGAAGCGGATTTCAAACGCAGATTCGCGCAATGGGAAGAACTTACCCGTTCCTTCGCCGTCGCGCTGAATGAAAGGCCGGAGTCGAAGTTCCTTCCCGGAGGCGCCTGCGTCTACCTCACGGGCGACCCGCCGTTCCAAGTGGATTATCACGCGACCTTCAGCCGCTATACGCGGGACGCGGATGTGAAAATGCCGGAAGACGCCGAATCCGTAAAATACTACTGCTACGTCGGCGACGGTGAAATCAGGCTCTACAAGGAACACATCGTAGACGAGGAAGCGGAGGCGGCGCGGCGTCTGGAGGCGGAAAAAACCGCCGAATGGAATGCGCGTGGCGACCGGATTAAGGCTATCAGCCGCCGCCATTACGAACTTCGCCGGGATTTTGTGAAAGACTACGGAGCCGCCAAGTCCCACGCCGCCGTCATTATCCGCGACGCGTCAAACCTGATTCTCCGGTTCTTCATCGGAGGGAGAACACGCGAGTATTACCGCTGTCCGGATGTGCGCGGCCTTTTCCGCGAGTTTTTCGACACGGAAATTGACGACGACGCGAAAGCCATCCGAACGCTTCACGCAATGTACAGCCAGTATCCGGAAAAGACCCTGCTTATCATGACGTTCTGGATGGCGGAAAACGGCGGACAGTCCTATTTCAAACAAGGGTACAACAGCGCCACACATCGCTATGAAAGCTGGTACAAGAACAACAGTACGCTCGACCAGATTTATTATCTGCTGGAAGAACTGGGCTACCAGATTTCCGACGAGGAGAGGCAGTTCCAGCGCGGCGAACACCCGCTGTTTGATGAGGAACCCGTAAGGGAGGATGGATGAGCATGACGGTTTGCAAGGGATGCGGAGCGCGGATTCTCTTCATTGGCAAAATGCCCGTGAACCCGGAGCGGGTTACGTATTGGCAGAGAGCCGGGGCGAAAGGCAAGGTGGTGACGCCCAACGGCGAAGTCCTGTCCTGTGATTTCGAGGGCGACCCGCAGAAAGCGACCGGCGTCGGGTATGTGACCCATTTCGCCACCTGCCCGAAAGCGGCGGACTTCAGAAGGAGGCGGTCGCATTGAGGGCGAGGACGCCGTTCCAGACGGTGAACATCCATTCTTTGGGGGAAGTCCGGGAATTTCTCCGGGAGAGCATGGAAAGCGAAGTCCACGATTTTACCCAAAACGGGGAGTGTAGTAACTGCGGCGCGTGTTGTTCCAACGCGCTCCCTATGACGGAAACGGAAATCCGAAACATCCGCCGCTATGTCAAGCGCAACGGAATCCGGGAGTGCAAACGGTTTCTTCCTGTCAACGGCCCCACGCTTGACCTGACCTGCCCCTTCCGCGACAACACCGGCAAAACCCGCGCCATTTACCCGGCGCGTCCGGCAGTGTGCAAACATTTCCAGTGCGACAAATCCAGAGCGCAAGTCGCGGAGGACATCGGGCCGGACGCGAAGGAAATGCGTCTGGTGAATGTGCGCGAGGAATTTTTCGGGGAGGCGCGGCATGGGAAACGGTAAGAAATACATCGACAAACGCGGCTGGAAGTATCAGGTCATGGGCGGCATCGGCGGCGGGATATTCCGGGCGCGTTATCAGAAGCCCGACCACAGCGGCGCGACCGGATGGAAAAGCGTCGGACAGTTTCCGTGGCGTCTGACGTTCGAGGAAGCGCAGGCCGACCTTGACCGGATGGCCAGCGAAAAGGGCTGGCGCGAATGGGAGGACAGCGACGTATGAAATACGCGGCTATTTACAAATGTCCGCTTTGCGGAAAGCGCATCCAATACGGAGAGGCGCGACAGGTATCGCGGGAACAATTGCCGAAACTGCTGGGAAAGGTTGTCCGAAACCAGCTTTTTGCCGGGAATCCGGCCTTGTATCAGGCTCCGATGCACATTCCCTGCCAATGCCCTGACGGAAGCGCGGGGTTGGCCACGTTCGCCGGATTCATGCGTATGGAATAGCGTAATTTACACAATCCCGCCGCCTGATATTTGTTCACATTATGGCTCAGATAACGCTTGCTATTTCCGCGCTTCAGAGTGATTAATACATCACCGCAAGGGGAATGCCAAGCGGAATTCAGAACGGGAGCGGATATTATGGAAAAAGCGCAGATTCGGGAGCGCATTGAAAGCGCGGCGGCACAGCATGGGTTTAGCGTAAAATACGCCGGACGCGACTGGCTGCCCGATATCGTCTCGGAGAACATGAACTTCATCCTGCTCGGACAGACCGACCCGGCCAGCGACTGGAAAAGCGGCAGAGTTCGCGTGAACATCACGGCGTCCGCCAGCGTCAGCAGGATGGGCGGCGCCCCCTCGCCGGACGAGCTTCTCCAGACGGCGGACGAAATTCGCCGGGGCGCGGAACTGCTCCGGGAACTTCAGAACGCCGGACTTTCCTACATCGTGAACGTCTGACGGGCGGCGGGGGCCGCTGGCGCACGGCGGCCCCCACAACTTGAAAAGGAGGGAAATGGCATGAAATTCAAGAACAAATGTCCTATATGCGACCGACTGGCCACGCGCCGTTTCCGGGGACGGCGGTTTTGCGAGGACTGCCAGCGCATAGTGCGGAGAATGCGCCCCGCTTTCGTATATCGGGGCGAACTGGCATACTCCTTTCCCCGTCAGATTGGCGAATGCGCTTCCGGCATTTACCGGGATATTCCGCTTCCGCTTCGCTGAAAAACCGGCGTAAAGTACACAAAAGCCCCGCTGTATATTTGTGTACTTTATGCCACAGAAATGACTTGCTATTTATCCGGTTTAGAGTGATTAATACACTACCGCAAGGGAAAACCGAACGGAAAACAAAGGCCGGAGGACAAGAGAATGAACGCCAACACCGAGAACCGCATCGCCAACATGAAGAACCAGACCATCGGGGTCGAGGTTGAGATGAACAGCATTACCCGCCAGAAGGCCGCGAAAACCGCCGCCGAGTTCTTCGGAACCGGACGCTGGCAGGACACGGCGGGGCGGAACGGATACGCCGCCTACAGCGCATGGGACGCCCAAGGCCGCGAGTGGAAATTCCAGCGCGACTCCAGCATTCACGGGCCGGACGGCGAAAAGTGCGAGATGGTAACGCCCATCCTGACCTACGCCGACATCGAAACCCTTCAGGAGCTTTGCCGCCGCCTCCGCAAAGCGGGCGCGAAGAGCGACGCCAGCCGGGGATGCGGAGTACACATCCACATCGGCGCGGACGGCCACACGCCGAAAACCCTGCGGAACCTTGCCAACATCATGGCCAGCCACGAAAGCCTCCTCGCCGACGCCTTGAAGCTCGACCGCCGCCGCCTGACAACCTACTGCCGCACGGTCAACCCGAACTTCCTGCGGGAACTGAACGCCAAGAAGCCCGACACGATGGCGAAGCTCGCCGACATTTGGTACAACAGCCAAGGCGAAAACTACGGCAGGACGGCGCACTACAACGGAAGCCGCTACCATATGCTCAACCTCCACGCGACCTTCACCAAAGGCACGATTGAGTTCCGGCTTTTCCAATTCGACGAGCCGACCGCCGAACGCAAGGGCGGCATCCACGCGGGCCAGTTGAAAAGCTACATCCAGCTTTGCCTCGCCCTCAGCCAGATGGCCAAGGACGCCAAGAGCGCAAGCCCCAAGCCCCAGCAGACCGAAAACCCGAAGTACGCGATGCGGACATGGCTCCTGCGGCTGGGCTTCATCGGCGACGAGTTCGCCACGGCGCGGGATTTCCTGACCCGGAACCTTGCCGGGGACGGCGCCTTCCGGCACGGACGGCCCGCCGCCTGAAGGCCCCGGCCTTCGGCCCCCGAACCCGCCACGGGCGGGCTTTCGGTGGTAGAAGGGCGCGGCTTTCGTCAAGGATAAACAAACCGCGAGGCTTATCTTTGGTACATTTACGCCTCAGAATTATGTTGCTATTTCGTCGGTTTAGAGTGATTAATACATTACCAAAACGGAAGGCCAAAGCCCCGAACCTTGAAAGGACGGAATGAACAATGAGTACGGAAAAGAGAAAGCTCTACCTCGCCTACGGCTCCAACCTGAATGTTTTCCAAATGCACCACCGCTGCCCCGGCGCTAAGATAGTCGGCACGGCCATGATTCCTGATTACCAGCTTCTCTTCAAGGGGAGCGGAAGCGGAGCCTACCTGACCATCGAACCCAAGCCCGGCTCCAGCGTTCCGGTGGGCGTATGGTCGGTAACGGCGTCGGACGAAGATGCGCTGGATGTGTACGAGGGCTTCCCGGACTTCTACTACAAGAAGGAAATGACCGTCGAGGTCAAGGCGGAAAAGAGCGGCAAGACCAGAGAGCGGGAGGCGTTCGTGTACATCATGCACGAGGAGCGTCCGCTCGGATGGCCCAGCGGCGCCTACGTGCGCACCTGCATGGACGGATACCGGGCGTTCGGTTTTGACTACGCGTTCCTGATGGACGCGCTCAAGGCCAGCGTAACGAAGGAGGATGAGTGAAGATGAAGAACGAGCCGACAAGAACGGCGGTCTGCCCCATTTGCGGGCAGACCTACCACGGACGCCCCGCGATTTCCCGTGAGGACAACGAAACGCGGATATGCCCCGATTGCGGGACGCGTCAGGCGATGGCCGCGATGGGCGCGAGTCCCGAAGAGCAGGAAGAAATCGTGAACATCATTCACGAACACACGAGGGCGGAGCGCGGGCAGTAAGAAAGGGGAGGCGGGATTGATTCAATTGGGAGACATTGCCGCCGTAAACGGATACGCGGTTCCGCCCGTGGATGTGGTCACGGGCGGAAGCCCGTGTCAGGACGTAAGCGTGGCGGGAGCGCGGAAAGGAATCAGACACAAAGACCTCGGCGACGAGGCAGAAACGCGGAGCGGTCTGTTCATGGAGCAGATTCGCGTTATCAGGGAGTTGCGCGATGCGGATAGAAAACGTGGAAGGACAGGAGAG
>JAFSOM010000542.1 GCA_017447005.1 Oscillibacter sp. | reverse complement strand
TTTTCTGTTTCTTCCGCTGATATGCACTGTAGCGCTGATTGTGGCGAGTATCCCCTCACAGATGATATTTCCGCAAAAATAACCGTACACGCATATGCTACTATGCACTATCAAACGGCCTCAAATCCCATTGACGCAACGAGCGTTTTTACGACTACCTTTTCAAGACCACTAAGGCATGATGAGATTGATATTCTCATTAAAGCCTATGAATACTCTCGGTTATTTTTTCACTACATTTCATATAGACGAAATATTGGCCTATATGATGTTGATGTTTGTTTTCTAAACAAAAGTAACCAGCAGGAGTATAATGGTCTGTTAGTTTTCAAAAGACAGGCGCAGGAAGAAACCTATGAGAAAGCCAATCAAAGAATACTTGACTATGCTGTGATTGGAATCCATTCTGCAAAGCTGTTTTCAGTCATTGAAAGCAACGCTTTTGGCTATGAACATATTTGTGAAACCATTGGTGATACGCACACCTATTCTTTGAATCGTGCGTTTATGATTTTGTCGGAATTTGAAAGAGAATTTCGTAACATCTACGGGCAGGACTGTATTCGCTCTCAGGAATATCAAGATGTAAAGCGAGATATTCTGAATATGATTGACGGAATTATTTCGGCATCAAAGGGCAAGCGACGTTCAGCCGCCAAAGAATTTCGCAAATATGTTGAAGTACACGGTGTTAGCATTAAATTAAAACTTATTCATGCACTAAACGACTGTCGCTTGATTATGCTACCCTTCGTTCGTACAGAATATCAAGGCAAATTTGGCGAATTTGAAGAAGTAGTCAAGGGTATAGGTGCAAGAATGGGCGAAATGCGCAACGGGCTTGCTCATAGTAAGCTGTCCCTCCAATTTGGGTCTGTGAATATAAGCGACCTCAAAATTGTCGAGAAGTTACTCTATGCCATGAGGTTAAAGACTATTCTCCATGACACCACTATTATCCAGAAAGGGATTAATAACTTGTTTGGAGGAAGCGTTGCTCTGTGAGAGGCATACGATAACACCCATGTACTGAATCTTGTCGTGCCAGATTTCAGTATGGATTTGCTGGCGGAAAGATAACTTTTTCGCGGGAAACGTCATTTTTACGGACGTTTCCCGCGTTTGCGTACACTTGGCGGTTATCTCGCTGGCTCCTGTTTCTCATACGAGTTTGCTTTGGCGTGGTTCTCCCGGAGTTGTTCACGGATAGATGCCCGCCGTTCCTGTTCGCCCAGCATGGCGGCGACATCCTTATGACTTTGCTTCATCAGGCTGGAATCATACCGCTTGCCGTAGACTTCCCGCACCTGTTGATACGCCTCGCGCTCCATATCGGGGCGTATGGATTGGCGGGCGGTATCCAGCGCGGACGCGTCCATGCCGTTCGCCTGTTCCTGTAGCTCCCGATACTGCGCAAGGGCGGCTTTGAGTTCCTCCTCATACTTGGCTTCCCGACGTTCGACCTTTTGAAGCGTCGCCTCCAAAAAGGAAATTCTGTCACGGACTGCCTTTACGCCTGTACCAAGCGTTCCATCCGCACCAGCGTACTGATTTAGCAACATCGTCCGCTCGTTTTTGAGTTCCTCCAAGTCCTCCGTCAGCTTGGCGATTTCCCGCGCCAGTTCGTGATGTCGAATGACGCGGACACGCGGCGTCGCTTTCTTTTCGTCCAGTAACGCCCTCCGTTCCTTGGTCACGTCTTTAATTTGCGCCGTCAGTCCTTCGTACCGCGCCACATCGGGCTGGAGTACGTTCAACGTGTCCGCGATGCGCCTCTCGTCCGCGCCGCTGTGCAGGACGTGATAGCGGAAAATCAGCAGATTCTTCCGCACGGTCTCCAAGGCGCTGGCAATGCCGATGACGGTATTCTTCACGACGGACAGCAGTTTTTTGACCTGCGCTTTGAGCGTCCGCAACAGGAAATTGTCGGCTTTGATTTGGCGGTTCAGTTCGCAACGGTCGGAGATAACGCCCGCCGCCTCCATTGCGCGGGCGGCGACGCCCTCATGAACGGTCGGCTGTTCGTCCAGACCGCGCTCCGCGTGACTTCGGTGGTCAATGCGTTCTTCCGTTCCGGCGCGTTCCAGAAAACGATTCGTTGCGTCAGCCCACGCTTTGCGCCAGAGTACAAGCTGTTCCTCGCTGTTCCAGCGTTCGGAGATTGGGTTCTGTCTGCCGTATTTGCTACTCTTGGGATGTTTGGAAAGACGCGTCAGCCCTTTCGCCTCGGCTTCTGACGGGGCCATATAGACTTTCTTTCGTCCAACCTTATAGCGGTACTGTTTCTCCCAACCTTCCGTTTGCGCCGCTTTGAACTCCTTCGCCGTGAATCCGCGCTCCTCGCCGTCACGGACGCACAGGTATTCCTTTTCGGTTTTATACTGCCACTTGCCGTTTTCGTCCAGCGGTCGAACCGTCAGCATAATATGCCCGTGCGGGTTATGCCCATCGGTATCGTGAATACATACGTCGGCGCACATTCCCTCCGCGACGAAATTCGTCTGAACGTATTCCGTCAGCAGTTCCGTCCACGCGTCCTTGTCCAACTCGACGGGCAGGGCTGCGACAAACTCACGCGCAAGGCGGCTGTCCTTCGTTTTCTCGTTTTCCTCCACGGCGTTCCAGAGTTTCGCGCGGTCTGACCATTCAGCGGGAGCGTTGGACGATAGAAACACCTGTTGCCATAGCAGACCGCGTTTGCGGGTATAATCGTGCCGGACGCCGTCATAATCGTTGAGCATCCGGGAACAACTCATGTAGGCCGCCGCCGCGACAGCGGAGCGGCCCGTCCCCCGGCTTATCACTTTCGCTTCCAGA
>JAFSOM010000541.1 GCA_017447005.1 Oscillibacter sp. | reverse complement strand
CGAGGAAATCACGGTCGGCGTACTCCCACGCAATCCCGGCGCGGCGGAGACGTTCCGTCATGATGTTCGTATCCCCGCGAAGCGTCACGCGCAACGGGTCGGAAATCTCCACGGCCCACTGACGGCGGCGTAACGCGTCGCGCAGGGCGTCGAGCCGCGAGACGGTTTCCGATAGCCGCCGGGGGTAGCCGTCGGACAGGTAGCGGTTGCACAAATCCAGCGAGGCCAGCGTCAGCCATGAGGGACTTGTAGAGCCGAAGAGCGCAAGCGCGGGTTTCACATCGCCGCTGACGCGTTCGAGAAGTCCGCCGCGACGGATGTGCAGATACGCGCCGCCCGTCAGTACGGGGAAGGTCTTGTGGGCGGAGTCACAGCACATATCGGCGCCGAGGTCAAGCGGGTGGCGCGACGGTCGCAGGAATCGCAGATACGCGCCGTGGGCGTTGTCGACGAGTAACGGCGTATCGAAGGCGTGACAGACAGCCGCCAGCGCGGGAATATCGGCGAGGCCCCCGAGGTAGTCGGGACTGGTCAGCCATACGGCGGCGGGCGGCGCGGGCAACGTTTCCAGCGTCCGGCGCAGATGTTCCGGCGTCACGTCGCAACGGCAGAGACTATCCCGCGTTTCGGGCCACAGCCATACGATTTGCGCGTCGGCGAGCGCGGCGGCGTACAACAAAGCGCGGTGCGCGTTCCGGGCCGCGACAATCACGGGCGAAGCGTCCGCCCGACGCGCCCTCAGCGCAAGCCATACCATCGCCCGGATGCACTGACTGGAACCCTCCGTCACGTAACAGGTACGGGACGCGCCGAATAGCGCGGCGGCGTTGCGTTCGCTCTGCGCGGCAAGGCTTTCGGGGTCGTCGTCGTAGAGTTCCCCGACGCCGCTGATTTCGGTGATGTCGAACGGTTCGCAACCGAGGCGCCGGACGCCCTTATGTCCGGGCATATGCAGACGCGCCGCTCCGGATTCGGCGTAGCGCCGGACAAAATCGGCTATCGGCGTTTCCATCAGTAGACGGTCTCCACGTCGTTGGGGGATACGTTGAGGGAGTTACAAAAGGCGTCGAGACCGTCGGCGGGAATCAATTCCAGTTCGTAGAACTTCCCCGTAGCGCGGTCGATATAGCCGCCCGTCATTTCGCCCGTGCAGATACTTTTCCGCACGGCGGGACGCTGTTTCGACAAGTCCAGCTTGACCGATTCCGTGCGTTTTTTCCGAAAGAAACTCATACGCGATTCCTCCTCACGTAAGATTGCGGCGTTTCCGTAGCGCGGACGCGTATCTATTCCGCGCCGTTGTCCGTAGCGCGGGCGCGTATCTATTCCGCGCCGTTGTCCGTAGCGCGGGCGGCCTGTATCATGATGGCGCATTCGATACGCTTACGGAACAACTCACATCCGGCCTCGTAGACGCCCAGCACGGAGCCTGTCGCGTGGTAGGCGTTGGCGGCGCAACCGCCCGAACAGTAGAGCCGCGCCCAGCAATCGGCGCATTCGGGCCGGGCGTAGGCGTTACAGGCGCGGAACTGTTCGCGGACGGCGTTTTCCGTGACGCCGTTCCAGATGTCGCCGAGCTTATAGGCCTCCTCCCCCACGAACTGATGACACGGATAGAGGTCGCCTGTCGGCGTGACGGCCATGTATTCCGTACCGGAGCCGCAACCGGAAATTCGCTTGTAGACGCATGGCCCGCCGGACAAGTCCAGCATGTAATGATAGAACGTAATCGGACGGCCTTCCCGTTCTCGGCGTAACATTTCCACGGCTAACAGTTCGTATTGTTGTTTGACAATCTCCAAATCGTCGGGCGTCAGGGCGGCAGGGTCGTTGGGCGAACAGACGACGGGTTCCATACTCAATTCCGTAAAGCCCAAATCGGCCATATGGAACAGGTCTTTCGTAAAATCGGGGTTGGCGTGCGTGAACGTCCCGCGCATATAGTAGTTCTTCCCGCCCCGGGCCTTGACGAGTTTCTGAAACTTTGGAACCACGCGGTCATAACTCCCCTGTCCGTGATAATCCACGCGGGCGCGGTCGTGAATCTCCTTGCGTCCGTCGAGGGACAGCACGACGTTCGACATCTCCCGGTTTGCGAAGTCAATCACGTCGTCGTCAATCAGCATACCGTTCGTAGTCAGCGTGAAACGGAAGTTCTTCCCGCGGGCCTTCTCCACGCTTCTGGCGTACTCCACCAACCGTTTCACAACATCCCAATTCATGAGCGGCTCGCCGCCGAAAAAGTCCACTTCCAAGTTTTTGCGCGTCCCGGAATGCTCTATCAGAAAGTCAAGGGCCTGTTTGCCGACATCGAACGACATCAAAGCGCGCTCTCCGTGATAGCGTCCCTGACTGGCGAAGCAGTAGGCGCAGTTCAAATTACAGGTATGCGCGACGTGCAGACATAACGCCTTGACGACATCCCCGGAACGCTCTTTGAACGTCCCGGCGAGTTCCGCGAACGTATCCGGCGTGTAGAGCTGGCCGCTGTCGCGGAGCTGACGCACGTCGGCGATACATTCGCGCAGTTCGTCGGCGGTCACGTCGGGGCGGTCGCGGTATTTTTCGAGCAGGGCGGCGACAATCTCCGCCTCCGTGTGGTCGGGGAACAGGGCGATAACGTCGTAGGCGACATCATCCACGACATGGACGCCGCCCGAGCAGGTATCCAAAACAATATTGTATCCGTTTAACTGGTATTGGTGAACCATAGGAACTCTCCTGTGCTTAGGCATAATCAAGCGGAAAAGGCGTATCGACAGGAAAAGGGGACACGTCATCAGACGGGAAAGGGAAACGCGTCCTCAGCGGGGCGGGAAACGGAAGGGACGCCCGTAATAGCGGCGTCCCCGGATTCCGTTAGCGCTTTTCGGTCTGGTTTTCGCACTTCTGATTCGCCACGCCGCAACTGGTCTTGCAGGCGGACTGGCAGGACGTTTGACACTCGCCGCAGCCGCCGCGTTTGGCGCTCTCACAGAGGTTGCGCGTTTCCAGAGTCTGGATTCTTTTCATAGTCGATTCTCCATTCCATTGAGTGACAGCGATGGATTCCCGCTGATTTGCGCTATTGTAGCACAGGCGCGGGAGAAAGTCAACATGGCTTCTAAAAAAGGAATTTTTCGGTATGCGCAAAACTTGCCACGATTGCTACACGCATACAAACGGACGTTTCGCGGATTTTTCCTATTGACATAGCGTGTAAATTCGTATAATCTATGATGGGGGTGTGTAAAGTGGGAAGAGTGATTGTCGGGATGTCCGGCGGCGTGGATAGCGCGACGGCGGCTTTTT
>JAFSOM010000540.1 GCA_017447005.1 Oscillibacter sp. | reverse complement strand
TCCTGATACTGCTGGAAAATCTTGATTAATCCCTGCTTGTGCGGGTTGTCGTCGTCGCCCTCGACCGCGGCGGCGCGGGAAAGATTATCGTAAACCGGGAGAAACTTTAGGATAGTATCGGCTTTCGCGTCCTGCCAGAGCGATTCCTTCTCCCGGGCGGTACGCTTGCGGTAATTGTCGTACTCCGCCGCCTGTCTTACAAACTGGTCTTTGACCGTCGCAAGCTCCTTGGCGGCCTCCTCCATACGCTCCATTTGTTCGCGTGTGAGGGTAAACGTTTCCTCGGCGGTCTCCGCTTGCGCGGCGTCCGGTTCCGTATCCGGGGGCGTCGCGGTTACGTCCGTTTCCTGTTTGCAGTCGTTATTTTCCTCTGTCATGTGTCTGTATCCTCCTTCAAGGGTTTGGGATGCGGGTCAAGCAAACGCGTGAGGCCGTCGGCGAAACCGCTCAAACGCGCTATCACGGCGGCGTAGTCCATGCGCGTGGGGCCGACTACCCCTACAAGTCCCCGCATATCGTCTCCTATGTCGTAACTCGCCACGACGACGCTCGTATCTTTCAGCGCGTCGGCGACGTTCTCCGGGCCGATAAGAATTTTCATCGGGCCTTCGTCCGTCGGTACGGGCAAATGCTCCTTGCCGTCGGACAGAAGGCCCATTAACGCGTGAGCTTTCTCGGCGTCGCGGAACTCCGGTAGCTTTAGCAACGCCCGCGCCCCGGCGGTGATAACTTTTTGTTGTTGCTCCTCCAGCGCGTCCCCCGCGACGGCTATCAGTTGCGATAACAATAGGAACATCGGCGCGGGAAGCTGTTCGGTCAGCCCCATGAGCTTTTCGCCCATCTCCGCCGACGGAATCTCCGTAAAATGCGCGTTCAACAGATTCGCCAGCGCGGGGAACTGTTCCGGCTCCACCTTCAACTGCATGCGCAACAGGTTACTTTTGACGCGGTTTCCGCTCAACATCAGTACGCCGATACAGTTCCACTCGTCCACGGGAATCAGGTCAAAGCGGCGGACGGTTAATTTCTTCTTCCCCGTCGTGGTCAGGTAAGCGGGATAGTTCATGAACGACGCCACGGCGCGTCCGGCCTGCGCGACTATCTGGTCAAGCTCTTTCAGACGCGTGCGCAACGCCGCGTTGATTTCCTCCGTCTCGCGTAAGGACAGCCGCTGACGCTGCATAAGCTCATCCACATACAGGCGGTAGCCTTTGGGCGTGGGGGCGCGTCCGGCGGACGTGTGCGGCTGTTCGAGATAGCCCATCTCCGTCAGTTCGGCCAGTTCGTTGCGGACGGTGGCGGGACTGACGCGCCGCTCTATCCGCGCCGCAATTGCGCTGGAACCAACCGGTTCGGCGGTGCGGATGTAATCTTCCACAACAATTTTGAGTATTTGCTTTTTCCTATCGGTCAATTCCACAAGAACCCCCGCTTTTCAAGGGTTTAGCGCTCTCACCCTTCGAGCGCTAACGCGAGTGTAGCACGAAATCCATAGTTTGTCAACAGGGACTTTATCAATATTTTGTAAATAGTATGTGTGTAGCAATCGTTGGCAAGTTGCGGTTTTCGCCCTCATCCGTCACTGCGTGACACCTTCCCCCGTTCCGGGGGAAGGGTAGATTTGACAGCGAAATCTTAATAATAACGCGGAATTATTGAGAAAAGTTCGTAAAGTTACACGGAAAAATGGCGGATTGCGCTATAGTTTTGCCCTTCCCCCGTCTACGGGGGAAGGTAGCGCGCAGCGCCGGATGAGGGCAAGTTTCCGCCGCGCCAACGAAAACTTTACACATACTTGTAAACAGGCGCCGCCCTCCCCCGGCGTAACGGAAGAGGGCGTAAGAAGTTTCAAAGCCGCGGACGCGTCGCGGAGCCGTCCGGAATCAGGCCGGATTGTTTCAGGTACGGCGACAGCGCCGCCAATAACGCGCACAGAATCGCGGTCTGTACCGGGAGCATGACCAGATTCTTTATCGCGCTTGCGCTCGCCGTCACGAGATACGCCTTGCCGCTCAGAATCGACATCCACAGCGCGCCCAGCGTGACGTTTTCGATATTCGTCAGCAGTTTCGCCAGAAAAACCCGCCGGACGGTCAAATCTGCGCGGTAGAGGAACAGCGCGTAAATCAATACGCCAATCATGGTTGTGAGCGCATAGCCGAAGAAGAACGGATAGCCGCCCCCGCCCGTCAGGAAGAAGCTCAAAATATCCTCGGCGAAACCGAACAGTACGCCCAGTACGGGGCCGCAGACATAACCGCACAGGGCGCGGGCCAGAAAGCCCCATGTCACGCGTCCGCCGTAAGGCAACGTGACGGCGGGAAGGTAGCCCAGCGCGATACACAGGGCAATCATCAGCGCGGCGAAGACAAGTTTGCGCAAGTCGCGGGCCTCGGCGGCGGCGGCGCGCCAGTAGGCGGCGGAAAAGGGGTGGGCGTAACGTGCGCCGGAGGAAGAATCGGGAACGCGTTGCATAAGCAAGACCTCCTTATGTTTTCTCGGCAGTCCGTTTCCGGGCGCCGCAAAGGAAGCCAGCTTGACAGGCCGTCAAAACGCCGCGCCTGACATCGGTTCGTTCCGTATGCGGCAGCGGGATGCGGCGCGGATTCCGTGCGGGACGGCGGCGGGACGTTTCCCGCGTGTCACGAAAGCGGGACTGTCCCCGCGTTGCGTTACGCGGGATGGTCTCCGCCTTTCGTTACGCGGTACTGTCTCCGCGTTACGTTACGCGGGTTTGTCTCCGTGTTTCGTCCGTTCCGCCGACCGGAAAGCAACTCCCCGTCTTTCCGGCCTTATGGCTTACGCGCCTACTCTGCCTATAGATGGATATTATAGCCGCGCCGCGCCGGATTGCAAGGGAAATGTTGCGCAATTCCCCGGCGTTCCGGCGCGTGTTTTTCGTGCATTTGTCAGGGCTTTCATGAAATCGCTCTTGCGGCGGCGCGGCGATTGTGGTAAAATGTCCCCGTTCCACGGGATTTGACGACAAAGGAGAATCCGCTTATGAAACGCACGGTTATTTTGCGGTAAAGCGACCTATGAGCGTAACGGAAGAAATCGGTCTCCAGTTTTTCGGCGAAAAGGGACTGTCCCAACAGGATTCGCGCTTTCTGAAAAAGGGTATCCGCACGTTTGAACAACGTATTCTGGAACATGAGGGATATTTGAAAAATCCCCGGTCTCACGTGGGAAACTGGGACAGCCTGACGGAAACGCATCAGGAAGCGTTAAAACGTCATTGGCGGAAAGAAATCCGTAATTTTCAGGAATCCGTCGAGAACAGGAAGGAAGAGTTAAGAAAGCGGGGCGAATGGAATGAACAGTAACCTCACGGCGGACAGTCTGCGCTTTATCATTGCCCGCCTGATTGAAAACGCGAATGAATCCATCCGGGAAAGCCGCGAAAACAAGGATGATTTATTCAAATCCGGTCGGAGCGAGGCCTATTATGAAATGCTGGACACGCTCAAATCGGAATTGAGCGTCCGGGACGAAGACCTTGCGCGGTACGGCCTGAATATCAATCTGGAACAGCGCTATATTTAACCGCGCCGCGAACGAAACGCCCCTCCCTGTTACCGGGGAAGGGCGTTTCCGCGTCCTTACGTCACGCGCTTTTGCGGCGGCGCGGCGGTTGCCTTACGAACAGGCGCAAACTTACCGCCGTTATTTCACGCACAAACGCAAAATCGCCGCCATATCGTCGGGGCCGATTTTCACGAATCCGCCGAAGGGGAAACCGTTCGGCTTTTGCTTCCGACGCTCTACCATTACCGGAATATCTTCTTCCCGTCCGCCGATTTCCGCAAGCGTCGCGGGCAATCCGAGTTCATGGAAGAATACGCGCAGACGCCGGATACCCTCTCTTGCGGTACGCTCCGGGACGGCGTAGTCCATCTCCGCGCCGAATACGTTTACGGCGAACCGGGCGAAGCGCGACACGTCGTGACTCATGACGTATTCCATCCACGCGGGCGTGACGACGGCTAATCCGGCGCCGTGAGCGCAGTCGTAGAGCGCGGAAAGCTCGTGCTCCATCTGGTGACTGGCCCAGTCCTGCTCACGTCCGATTCCCACGGAATTGTTATGCGCTAACGTGCTTGTCCACATCAAATCGGCGCGGGCGGCGATGTCGTCGGGATTGGCAAGGGCGCGGGGCGCGGCGGCGATAACCGTCTTTAGCAACGCCTCGCAAAGCCTGTCGGTCAAACCCACGTCGGGCGTATTGGAGAAATAGCGCTCCATGATATGGCTCATCATATCGGCGGCGCCGCAAGCGGTCTGGAACGGGGGCAACGTGCAGGTGTAGCGCGGATTCATAACCGCGAACCGGGGCCGGATGAGGTCGGACTTCGGACTGCCCCACTTGAACGCGCCGTTCTCCTGCGTGATAACGCAACTGTTGCTTCCCTCGCTTCCGGCGGCGGCAATCGTCAGTACGACGCCCACGGGCATACAGGCTTCGAGTTTGGCCTTGCCCGTGAAGATGTCCCAGAAGTCGCCGTTATAGGGCGCGCCGAACGCGATTGCTTTCGCGGTGTCAATCGCGCTCCCGCCGCCGATGGCCAACAGGAAGTCCGCCCCGACGCGCCGACAAAGGTCGATTCCCTGATACACTAAGCCGCTACGGGGGTTGGGCTGTACGCCGCTGAGTTCGTCCCATGGAATCCCGGCGGCCCGTAACGAATCCGTCACGGCGTCATAGGCTCCGTTGCGCTTGACCGAACCGCCGCCGTAAACCAGCAGGACGTGCGAACCGCCGAAACGCCGTACCAGTTCGCCGGTCTGCCGTTCGGCGTTCTCGCCGAAGTCGAAAAACGTGGGGGAATAGAAAGTGAATGCGTTCATACTGTGTCGCTCCTTACAATCCGTGATAGCGGATGGAAACGCGGTTGAGGCGGCGTTTTCATCCGGATATTTCCAAAACTTTTTGCGTATGCAAACCCTTACAGGACGGGGAAAAAGCGCCGATATAGGAAATGGGAAACGGGTTTCCGGGCGGAAAGGTTTCCATTCTCTCCCAAAATGGGAAACTTCAGGAACGGATTCCGCACGCGCCGGAAACTTTTTCCATATGACGGGCGTCAAAATTCCGGAATGTTTTGTGACGACGGAAACGCAGATTCCGGCGCTGTCCGCGACGGGCGTCAATAGCCTCTGGCGCGGTCAACGACGCCGGAAGGCGTATCGCCGTCGGCGTAGCGCAGGAGATTCTTACAGAACAGGCGAACGTTTTCATCCCGCGTATAGCCGAGGGCCATGTTGCCGGAAATGTGCGGGGTCAGAATCAGGTTCGGCGTATCCCACAGCGGATTGTCCGCCGGAAGCGGCTCCGGGACAACCACATCCAGCGCGGCCCCGGCAATGCGTCCCTGATTCAGCGCGTCCCGCAACGCCTCTTGGTCGAGCGCGTTACCGCGTCCCACATTGACTACATACGCCTCCGGGGGGAGTAAAGCAATGCGGTCGCGGTTGAGGATGTTGACGGTCTCCGGCGTGCCGGGAAGGGCCATAATCAGGAAGTCGGTTTTCGGCAGAACCGTATCGAGCTGAGACACCGGGAGAACCTCGTCGAACGTATCCACTTTCCGCCCGCTATGACTGACGCCGAGAATCCGCCGCGCCTCCATGCTCCGCAGACGCGCCGCGATAGTCCGTCCGAGATTGCCCGTGCCCAAGATGGTGAAATCGCCGTCCTTGATAGAGCGAATCGGCGGAGAAATCAGCCATTCGTGACGGCGCAACGGCTCTTTGAAGAACGGCATACGCCGCAGGAGTTCCAGCGTTACCATGATGACATGTTCGGCAATCGTCGCGCCGTAGACGTTGGAAGTCGTCAGGATACAGTCGGGGTTGGCGAACAGGGACGGGTCAGCGCAGTAGGCGTCGGCTCCGGCGGACGCGGCGGCGTACCAGCGCAGTTTGTCGGAAGTCTCGCGCAGAATCGCGGGGCTGTTGGCGTACAGAACCTCACAGTTTTGCAACTGCTCTTTGGCGGCGTCCTTTTCGGCGGACGTGAAGAAATACGGCGTGAAATCGGCTCTGTCGGCGGCCTGACGGATTTTCTCCTTGTGCTCGTCGGAAAGAAAATCCTGTACAATGCAGACAATGCGGCTCATGATGTTACCTCCTGTAATGTTGGATATTGTATGATGTCCGGCGCGTCACGCTTTACGGTTCGCGGCGCGGTCGGCGCGTCCCGTTACGCTTCACAGTTCGCGGCGGAATCGGCGCGTCCCGTTACGGTTCACGGTTCGCGGCGGAATCGGCGCAGATTTGTTCGGCGCAGCGGATACCGTCGGCGGCGGCGGAGAGAATGCCGCCCGCGTATCCGGCGCCCTCCCCGCACGGATAGAGACCGCGTAAGGCGGATTGACTTGTCCCGTCGCGTAAAATCCGCACGGGGGACGAGCTTCTGCTTTCCACGGCGGTCAGTACGGCGTCAGGGGCGTCATAGCCGCGCAGTTTACGGCCCAGTATCGGCAACGCCTGTTCGAGCGCGTCCGTGAGGAACGGCGGCAGACAGTCGTGCAAGTCGCCCCACCGGACGCCGGGACGGTAGGACGGGCGGACGCGTCCGGGGGCGTCGGAAGCGCGGCGCGACAGGAAGTCCTCCACGCGTTGCGCGGGGGCGTAGAAGTTGCCGCCGCCCAGACGGTACGCGGCCTCCTCTAACCGCCGTTGGAACGCGATACCCGCCAGCGACCCGGACGCGCCAAAATCCGACGGCGTGACGCCGACAAGCAATCCGCCGTTGATGTTCTCGCGGTCGCGGGCGTACTCGCTCATGCCATTGGTCACGACGCGGCCCGGTTCCGACGCCGCCGCGATAACCTCCCCGCCCGGACAGACGCAGAAGGAAAACACGCCGCGCCCGTCGGGCAAGTGACAAGAGAGCTGATAGGACGCGGCGGGAAGCGCGGGATGTCCGGCGTACTCCCCGTATTGCGCAGCATCGCAGTCGGCTTGACGGTGCTCAATGCGCACTCCCACGGCGAACGGTTTCGGCTCCATGGGGACGCCGCAACGGGAAAGCGCGTCAAACGTATCGCGGGCAGAATGGCCTATGGCAAGGATAACGCGTTTACAGGGAAGCGTTTCCGTTTTACCGTTCGGCGTGCGGACTTCCAGCGCGGAAAGCTGATTCCCGTCGCGCCGGATTCCCGTCACGGTATGCCCGAAACGGATGTCCGCGCCCAGCGACAGCAGTTCCGCCCGTAAGTTTTGCAGAACCTTAAAGAGCATGTCCGTGCCGACATGGGGCCGGGCGTCGATGAGGATTTCCGGCGGCGCGCCGTGCGCTACCAGTTCCTCCAAGATAAAGCGGTGACGCGGGTCGCGGGTGCCCGTATGCAGTTTACCATCGGAGAACGTCCCCGCGCCGCCCTCGCCGAATTGCGCGTTGCTCTCCGGGTCAAGCGTCCCTGTACGCCGGAAGCGTTCCACGTCCTCGCGGCGT
>JAFSOM010000539.1 GCA_017447005.1 Oscillibacter sp. | reverse complement strand
GCGGTCAGCGTCAGTTCGCCTGTCAACGGCTCATCCTGTCCCGTTACAGTCGCCTTAATGACGTACTTTCCGGGCTGGGCGCTGGCGTGAATCGTGACAACGCCATTTTCGTCTATGCTCAGTTCGGTTGCGGGGACGGCGTCGCCGCTCTCGGTTTCAATCGTCCATTGCGTTACGTCCTCGGCCTCTACGCCGGAAGGAAGCTCGACGGCGTATGTTTTGCCATCTTCCACGGGAACGCTTGATACTTCTTCGGCGCCGTCTTTCACTTTCAGGTTGCCGGACGGGGTAGGCGTCGTTCCGCCCTGCGCGGGATGAACGGTCAGCGTCGCCGTGCCGGGATTGGTCACGCCCGTGACGGCGGGGGTAATCGTGAACCTAGTATCCGCTGTGACGGCAGCCCCGGCGGATACCGTTACCGTACCGTCTGCGGCGATGTCAACGCCGTTGATTTTCGCGTTGAACGGGTCAAGAATCGTCCAACTGTCCGCGGCGTGCGACGTGGCGCCGCTGGAATACGTGACGGTAGCGGTAAATTTTTGCGTAACGTCAGCGGCTCCCGTCGCCGGGACGGTTAGTTCCGCCGTCGCGGGAGATACCGTGACGGATGTTACCGTCAGTTCGCCGATATACAGGTTGAACGGGGTCAGCTCGCCCAGCGTGAAACGCTGATTGGTTCCGTTGGCGACATAGCTTCTGGCGGTGTCGAACGTAAACGCGGTATTTCCGTCCGCGACGCCGCTTTTCACTTGGAACGCGAACCGCGCCATGACGGTTTGACTGTTTGCCGCAAGGGTATTGGCGTCGCCCGACGCGAACGCGGTCATATTCACGTAATTGTTGTTCGCGTTGACATTCGGCGAGGTCATCCAGCCGCTGGCGAAGTCCGCGCCCACCTCATAGGCGTTGTTGCCGAAGAGACTATAGAGTTCCAGTTTGTCCTTGTCATAGGAAAGTTGCGCGCCGAACGCGCCGATTGCCACGGGCGAAGCGGTGTTGTTCTCAAAACCGACGGTCAGCACGACGATTTCGCCCGTTTGGGCGGACGCCGTCGTAGCCGCCGTAGCGTCATAGGTCGTCGTACCCGCCGCGAACTTTTGCGCGTTCAGGACGGTTAATTCGTAGTCCGATTTCTGAACGGGCGTCTGAGAATCGCCGGAGTCGCCCGAGTCGCCGGAGTCGCCCGTATCCTGTCCAATCGTCAGAGTAGCGGCGGAAAGCTCGTCCAGCGTAAAACGCTGATTGGCGCCGTTGGCGACATAGCTTCTGGAGGTGTCAAACGTAAACGGCGTGTTTCCGTCCGCCGCGCCGCTCTTGACATGGAACGCGAACCGCGCCATGACGGTTGAGGTGTTCGCCGCGAGGGTATTGGCGTCGCCCGACGCGAACGCGGTCATATTTACGTAAGCGTTCTGTTCCCTTACGTTCGGCGAGGTCATCCAGCCGCTGGCGAAGTCCGCGCCCACCTCATAGGCGTTATTGCCGAAGAGGTTATAGATTTCCAGCTTGTCCTTGTCATAGGAAAGTTGCGCGCCGAACGCGCCGACTTCCACCGCCGAAGAGGTGTTGTTCTTGAATCCGACGGTAAGCACAACGATTTCGTCCTGTTGGGCGGTAATTTTGCCCGTGTCGGAAGTCGCGGTCGCCGCCGAGGCGTCATAGGTTGTCGTTCCCGCCGGGAACGTCTCCATACTCAAAACGGTTAGCTCGTAGTCTCCCGCCGCTCCCGCCGGAATGGTCAGCATGCTGACAAGCACGGCCCACGCCAGAAACGCGGAAAACAAACGTTTCATTCTTTGCATTGCGCTTGATACCTCCTAAGGTTAGCCAAAGGTCTCCAAAATGCCGGACGCGAATTGCAGAATCATACGGGCGTCAATCGCGGTCACTTCCGTGTCCTTATCCACATCCGCGGCGGCTTTTTGCCGTTCCGTCTGGTCTCTCTCCTCAATGATGCCCGAGGCCATTTGCAACGTAATACGGGCGTCGATAGCGGTCACTTCCGTGTCCTCGTCCACGTCGCCCAGTTTGACCGTCGCGGCGGCGTAATAGCGGAACGAGGCGATTTCCGTATAGGTCGTAATGCCCGTTCCGGCGCTGGCGTCCGTGTTGCTGGACATGTACACCGTATAGTCCGCGCCCGACGAGGTTTCCGGCAACTTTTTCGGGTAGATGTTAAAGGTCACGGCGCCGCTCGCGTCGGCGGTTTTCTGGTCGATGTACGCGATATTGTCCGCCGTGGGCGGGTTCTTATCGGTCAGGACAAAAAGCGCGTACTCCTGACCCTGCTGGGCCTGCTTGTAGGTAAGCTCCATTTTCGCCGCGCCGGGGTATTGACCGTTATCGCCAAGCGCGACGGCGGCGCCTTTATCGCTTTGGGGCGTCATGTCAATGACCGTCTGATAAGCCGCCTGCTTGGAAACGTTTTGAAATCCGCTGGTCGGCGCTCCCTCCGATTCCGAGGCCTGCGCCGCCGCGCAAGTCAGCGCCATGAGGCACAGAAGCAGGGCGAATTGAATCAATCGTTTTTTCAAGGTGATTCCCTCCTTATTATAATTTGGAAAAGTCCCGCTTTTTTAAGAGGGGAAACGGTTGGTATACCGTACCATAATCGCGGCCAGTTGCGCCCGGGTCACGATTCCGCCCGGGTTGAGCGTGGACGGCGTGGAGCCGGAGAGGATGGTCTGATATACGGCCCAGTACATGGCGTCTTTGGCCCAAGCGGAGATTTGTCCGCTGTCGGTGAAAATGCTGTCGTAGGCGCTGGCGGTCATGACTTCCGCGCCGCGTCTGCCGCCGTTGTAGGCGAACAGAATTTTCATCGCGGCCTGACGCGTCAGGGGGGCGGTGGGGGAGAACGTCGTCGCGGATGTGCCGTTGATAAAGCCTTTGGAGTAGGCCCACGCGACCGCCTTCTGAAAGTTTTCTATCTGCGTGTCCATGTCCTCAAAGGGAGAGGCTTTCGCGGCGTCCGGGCGTCCGGCGAGATTCCATAGCGCCATCATAAACTGCGCCCGGGTCAACTGGTTATTCGGGCGGAACGTGCCGTCGGCGTAGCCCTGAAAGAGATTGCGTTCGGCGGCGGTTCGGATGTAGTCCTCTGCCCACGTTCCGGCGACATCGGTAAAGGGCGGGGACGCGGGCGCGCCGGAAGGCGACGCCGGCGCCGCGCCGAACGCTCCGCTACCTTTGCGCATGTCGAGGCCGCTTGACCCGCCGTCGCTCTTGGCGGATTCGCTTGACCCGCCGTTACTTTGCGGCGCGTCGGGGACGCTTGACCCGCTGTCGTTCTTGGGCGTGTCGGGGACGCTTGTCCCGCCGTCGTCTTTGACGGATTCGCTTGTCCCGCTGTTACTTTTGGGCGCGTTTTGCGTCTTGCCGGAATCGGCGTCACCCGACGGCGGCGCGGTGGTCACGGTGACATCATACTTCTCGATTGCGTCGTTGCCGAGATAAATTTTCTCAATGGAAAAGTGGAAATCCGACAATTTTTCTTTCGCCTTGAAATGAAAGATTCCAACCGGGCCATCTTTTGTGATAGGATTCAGCGAAATTGCCGCAAGCACGGCGCCGTCAGAGCCTTTCGGATTTACGGAACTGAGCGCTTGTTCCTGTCCCGTTTGCATATCCGCTTTCAGCGCCTCGCCAAGCTCAACCTCCGTACATTCCATGCGTTCCCGGTCAAAGGCAAGAGTAAACTGTATATGAAGGATACCGGGATTCCCGGTCAAGTCCACCGTTACGGCGAACTCCTCCCCGGCCTCGACGGGGCTTTCTGGCAAATGCGCTTCCAGACGCGGCCCGGCGGCGCGGACGGATACGCATAAAAGAAGCGCAAGGAACGGAATCAGCGCGGGGAACCGTTTTTTCATTATTTTCATTTTCCTCCTCTCGCAATTTCTCACAATTCATCCGTCTCAATTCGGCGGGAATTGGCGCTGTCGGCGTTCAGGAAAAGGGACGGCGAGACGGAACGCGTGATAGGGAACGTCTGTCACGATTCCCGAAACGCGAAAGGCGTTCTCCTCCGTCCGCTCAGATTCCCATAGCATTATAACAAAGGCTTCCGGGAATTGCAATCATTTCCCAACGATTCTTCCACATTTTTTTCGGCGGCGGCGCCGGAAAAAATCGGAAAAATTTACAATTTTATCTTTTCCAAACGCGGAAACTGTGGTAAAATAGGTTGGTATCCCGACGGCGGGAACATCCGGTAAGGAAGGAGGCGGAACGAATGCTCCAAGCGGACGGATTACGGCTTTCCCCGGGAACGCCGATTTCCGCGCTCAAAAGCGGCGCGGCGCGGCTGTTACGGGTGAACGAAACGGACATTCTCTCGTTGAAGATTCTGCGGCGAAGCGTGGACGCGAGAGAAAGTCCCGTGTTTCTATATCGCGTGGCGCTGGAAGTCCGCGACGAGGCGTCGGCGTTACGGCGCGGCGGACGCAAAATCAGCCGTTATCTGCCGGAATCCGCGTATCCGTTGCCGGAACGTCAGCCCAAACCGGACTGCGTCCCGGTCGTGATTGGCGCGGGGCCTGCGGGACTGTTCGCCGCGCTGGTCTTGGCCCGGACGGGGCTTTGTCCGGTTCTGCTGGAACGCGGCAAGCCTGTCGAACAACGCCGCGAGGACGTGGAACGCTTCCGGCGCGACGGGACGCTTGACCCGGAGAGCAACGCGCAATTCGGCGAGGGCGGCGCGGGGACGTTCTCCGACGGCAAACTGCATACGGGCACCCGCGACCCGCGTCACCGCTTTATCTTAGAGGAACTGGTAGCGCACGGCGCGCCGCCGGAAATCCTTATCGACGCCCGGCCCCATGTCGGGACGGATATGCTGTTCGAGGTAT
>JAFSOM010000538.1 GCA_017447005.1 Oscillibacter sp. | reverse complement strand
TGATTCTGCTGTCCCATAGGGCCATTGTTCATCATGCCGCCCTGCTGTCCCATAGGGGCGTTATTCGTTGCGGAGGCCTGTTCCGGGTTGAACGCTTGATTCTGTTGACTCGTGGGGGCGTTATTCGTCATGCCGCCCTGCTGTCCCATAGGGGCGTTATTCGTCGAGGGGGCCTGTTCCGGGTTGAACGCTTGATTCTGTTCCGGGGCCTGTTGCGCGGACTGTTCAGCGGTTTGCGTCGGCTGTCCGGGCTGGGCCTGTTCCGGGTTGAAGGTCTGATTCTGTCCGGGCTGGGACTGTTCGGGGTTGAAAGACTGCTGTTCGGGCTGGGCCGTCACGCCGCCGCTTTGACCGCCGGATGTCGCCGTAGCCGTCGCCGCCGCGCTTCCGTTCACGTACAGCGTATAGGTTTCGCCGGAAACAAGGCTGTCGTCGCACAACATCACTACGTTCGCGGTTTTCGTGCCCGTGGCGGAGATAATCGTATTCCCGGCGCTGTCCTTGACCTCAATCGTACTGCCCTTGCTGATGGATACGCTTCCGGTCGAGGCGGTCATTGTCTGTTGAGTGCTGCCCTGATTCATCGCGCCGGACTGCTGTCCCATCGCGGACTGTCCGCTCACGCTCTGCTGTCCCATGCCGCCCATATTACCGGGTTGTCCCGTCATGCCGCCCATACGCGCCATGCTGTCCGATTCGCTGACGTTCGCGGTGAAAACGGCTGCGCGCTGGTTGCCTGACTGCTGTCCGCTCATATTGCCGCGCTGTCCCATGCCGGACTGTTGACCCGTCATGCCGCCCATATTACCGGATTGCTGTCCCGTCATGCCGCTCATATTCCCGGACTGCTGGCCCATAGCGCCGCCCATTTGACCGGGCTGGCCCATCATGCCGCCGCCCATGCCGGAGGCGGCGCCGAACAGGACGTAAGTCCCCGCGCTCGGTTGCATATTCATCCCGCTAACATCCACAGTCAGGAGCGCGCCGCCGTTGTACTCACAAGTTCCGTCATAGTCAAGGGCCGCGTTGCCGCCGTTGGCGGAGCCGAAAACTTTGGTCACGCCGCCGTTGATATACACGCTTCCGCCGCTGTTGTTACGGGAATCCCCGCCCGCGTCGAGACCGTCGCCGCCCGCGTCAATCGTCCACTCGCCGCCGTTGATGTAGAGCGCGATTTCGTTTGTGGAAACGTCAGTCGCCGCGTTTACGCCGTCGTCGGACGCCGTGATAGTCCCCTTGCCGCTGTTGAGATAGATTCTGGCGCCCTCAAGGCCCTCGTAACTGCCGCTGACCGTGATTTCGGGGCCGTTGCCGCCCTTTTCGCCTAAGGTCAGGTCATAATCGGCGTGGAAGGCGTCGTCGCCCGCCTGCACGGTATAGCTTCCGCCGCTGACGATTACGTTGCCGTTGGCGTGTACGGCGTCGTCGGCGCTGTTGAGCGCGAACGTGCCGCCGCTGATGATAACTTTGCTGTCGGACTTAATGCCCTTGGCGCTGTCGTCGGAGCCTAACTGTTTGGCGTAGGAGGCGCCGCCGTGGGTCTGGATGTCGAACGCGCCGCCCGTGATGGTTACGTCGCCCGTGGCCTGAATGCCGTCGCCCGTGGCCCGAATCGTCACGCTTCCGCCGTTGATAGTAACAATCCCCTTGGAAACGGCGTCGTCCGTATCGGGTTCGGCCTTGATTCCGTCGCCGGAGGCCGTGACGTTGACCGTACCGCTATTGATAACAACCGCGTTGTCGTCGGCGATACCGTTGTTGGCGGCCTTGACGTTGAGCGTCACGGCGCCTTGGACGGTAATCACGGATTCCGCCGCGCCCTTAATGCCGTTCTTACAGGCGGAGCCGTCCGCGTTGAGCGTACCCGTGCCGGTAATCGTCAGCGACGCGCCCGACTTGACCTTTATCGCCGCGCCTTCAAAGTCGTCGCTGTCCTCATTGGCGAGACTTTCCTTGTCAGTCAGCGTCACCGCGCCAACCGCGTACACGGTCACGTCCGTTTCCTTGTTGCACGACAGCGGCGCGGTTACGCTGGAAGCGAGCGTCAAGTCTTGCAGAATGAGCGTCACGCCCGTCGTACCCTTCTTAACCGTGATACTGCCTTCGGCGCAAGTTCCGGTAATCGTGTAGACGCCGGGTTCCTGAATCGTCAGGGCCGTGCCCTCGACCTTGTAGCCGGATTCGTCGCCGGAGACGCTCACGCCGCTGTTGGAGAAAGTGAACGTCGTACTGCTGGCCGGTACGCTGACCGCGCTTTGCGTCAGGGCCGCCGTACGCGTCACGCCGCCCGTATAGGACGCGTGCGCAATCAGGGGCATCGCGTTCAAGAGGCTTGTCAGCGCGATAGCGGAAATGACCGTCCGCTTGAAAGTCAGCTTTTTCATGGTAAAATTCCTCCTTGACATTTGTCGGAAACAAGAGTATGATATTATGGGTTTTTGTTTTCTGAATTTCTCTTGCCGTGAAACAGAGGGCTTATGATTTTCCTTTCCCTGGAGAGATTTTCAGTTGTTCCCGTCCCGAATCGCTTTCGGATTCCGTCCGGTTTCCCGCTTTGCGGTTCGCGTTATCGCGTGGCCGCTCTTGCGTTCCGCTATACTATACGAAACCGCCGTCCGATTTTTTGGGGTACGGCGGAAATTTTTTTCGCTTGAGCGCTTGCGAATGCGGTTCTCCTCTAAAATACTTCCATTTCTCTTGAAGCCGTTTGGTTTTGCGTCTTTGACAGTCGCTGACTCCGTATCCGCAAAATTTGAGTTTGAGATTGTAGCATTTGACGAAATTGTAATATTTTGCGTTTTTGCTCTTGTCAGAACCGTTTTCTCATGCTATAATAAAAATGTTTAGACAAATGGCGAAATTTATGGAAAAAGTTCCAAAAAATTACTTTTCTCTTCCAAAAACAGGAAAAGAATGGCGAAACGCCGACAGGAAACTTATCCATCAAAAATCTTCCATGTCGGCGCGAAGCGGAACCGCGAAACGGAGGAATTTTATGGCAAAGCTCATTGCGTCTGTTTACGAAATTCTGGAAGAAATTGGCTCTGGCGGCGGAGGCGTCGTCTATCTGGGCAGACACACGCGCCTGAATAAAATGATTGTCTTGAAGGCGGACAAGCGCAGTTTATCCAGAAAGCCGGAAGCGCTCCGGCGGGAAGTGGACGCCCTGAAAAATCTGAGCCATACCTACATCCCCCAAGTCTATGACTTTGTACAGGAAGACGGCGTTGTCTATACGGTGATGGATTATATTGAGGGGGAAAGTCTGGACAAGCCTCTGAAACGGCATGAGAAACTGTCCCACCAGAAGATTGTGGAATGGGCCTGCGAACTGCTGGAAGCCCTCGCTTATCTGCATAACTATCCGCCGTATGGAATCCTCCACAGCGACATTAAGCCCGCCAACATTATGATTACGCCAAAGGGCGACATTCGCCTGATTGACTTTAACATCGCGCAGGCGCTCGGGGAAGAGGGCGCGGCGCTCGTCGGGCTGAGTCAGGGCTACGCCTCCCCGGAACACTATGGACTGGATTTCACCGGAAGCGAAAGCCGCTGGACGCATACGACGCAGTCCAGAACCGCCCGGCGCGGCGCGGGCGCTACCAGTACGCAACCTTCCCGCAGTTTTTCGTTCCGCAGTTTTTCCGACAGTTCCGGCGAGGCGAAAACCATTCGTCTGGATAAGCGCTCGGATATTTACAGCGTTGGCGCGACGCTCTATCACCTGTTCACGGGCGTCAAGCCCAACCGCGACGCCAATCAGGTGCAATCTCTGAAGGATTTTCCCGTGAATCCTTCCATTGCCCGCATTATTCAAAAGGCCATGGAGCCGAATCCTGACTTCCGCTATCAGTCGGCGGAGGAAATGCTCTATGACTTTGAACATCTCCACGAAAACGACCCGCGTACCAGACGGCGCAAGCGTCATATCCGGGAAGTCGCCGCCGCTCTGTTGCTCGTCGCGCTCGCGGGCGGCGCCATGACCTATATCGGACTGCAACAGCGCAACCGTTTAAGCCAGTTTGAACAGTCCGCCGCCGCTTCCGCGGAGGCCCTGCGCCGCGGGAACGTGGAAGAGGCGATTGACGACGCCTTGAAGGCCCTGCCCGAACAGCCGGGATTATACGACCCGCCGGAATACATCGCTCCGGCCCAGTTGGCCCTGACCAACGCTTTGGGCGCGTATCAGCTCCGGGGCGCGTATCAGCCGTGGGGCGCAATCGCGTTGCCCAGCGAACCCGTGAAAGTACGGATGTCGCCGGATGGCGCGAAAGCCGCCGTACTGGTTCGGGAGGACAACGCGTGGAAGATTCAGGTTTTTGACCTTGAGAGCGGGGCGAAACTGGCGGAACCGGAAGCGGCGCCTACCGCGCAGACGGAATTTCTCTTTCCGGACAATGATACCCTGCTCTATGCCGGGGCCGACGGCCTGAGCCTGTGGGAGTTCTCCGCGAACGCTCCGCGCTGGACGACCGGACAGCCCGCCACGATTTTCGCGTTGTCTCCCGGCGGCAATCTCGTCGCCGCCGTGTACAAGGACGAACAGCCCGAACAGTACGTCCGCTTTTTCGATATGTCCGGCAATCCGGCGCGTGAGCCGATTTCTTTCGGGGAAAACCGGATGCGCTTCCTTTCCAGCGATATGGAGGGGGACATTCAATGCCGCCTTTTCGCGCTCGACGCAAACGGTCACTACTTGGCGGTCAGTTTCTCGGACGGTTCCGTGACCATCTTTGACCTGTGGAACCCTGACGAAAACGCCTCCCTGCCGCCTTCCGACTATACCCACTTCGACGGCGCGTTCTGCGGGCGGTATCTGGGTCTGTCCCGTTTCCAGTCCGGCGCGCAGAATACCCGCTTTAATATCTTCAATATGGAAGCGGGTATCAGCAATATCGTGACGCTCGACGGAAGCGAGAGCGGACGCGCCAGTTTTTACCGCGTGCAGGCCGACGATTCCTCCCTTTACGTCTCCGACTTTGAGAGAATTTTACAGTTCAATTTGGCGGAATTGTGGTCGGACACCTTAATAGACGTTGGGGGCGCGGCCCGAAAAATTGAGGGGTTCTATCGCAACGGGGACAAGCTCATCCTCTGGACGGAACCCGACGAAAATCAGACATCCAACGAGTACCGGGTTTACGACCTCTACGGAAACCTGATGGAAACCGGAACCGCCAACGAGGCCGGAAACCGGATTGACCGGGCGGTTATCGGCGGACAGTTCCTTGCAACCGGAAATAATGACCAGTCCGTTTTACTGACGCGGAAACTGGAAAACCACGAGGACGCCGTTTGCTTCCGCTATGACGCCTCCTATTATCATCAGGAGGCGCGTTTACGCGGGGACGGCGCCGCCGCCACGCTGTTCAGTTACGCCGGATTCCGCATGGTCAACGCGGACGGCTCCGTTATCCAAGAACTGGAATGGGACCCGGACACGACCCATGACCCGCAGTACCGCCGCCCGGGGGACAAGAATTTCTTCGGCGAACCCGTCACGGAAGAACTGCTGGAAATGCGTTTCAGCGACGGCTGGGTCGACGCCTATTCCGCCAATACGGGGGACTTGCTCTACCGTCAGCAGGGCGACCCTGCGGACACGGCGCGGATTACCGAAACTTTCCTGACGAAAGACTACAAAGTTGTCACCGTCGACCGGGGCGCGCCGCAAATTTATGACGCCGCTACCGGGGAGGCGCTCAAAACGCTGGATTCGCTCTCTCATGTCACCTACGTCACGCAGGTTGGAGACCGGCTGATTCTTCAGTATATGGCCGACATTGGAGGGGAACGGAAATCGGGCGTCATACTGGATAAGAATTTGGAGGCAATCGCGGAACTGCCGGACATCAGCGATATTTTGCCGGACGGCGCGCTGATTTTCGACGATACTTTTGGGAATTTACGGCGCAGCCGTATTTATTCCATACAGGAACTCATTTCTATGGGGAAAAAGTAAGGAGGTAAAAACCCATGAAGAAATGGAAACGAGGATTGGCATTCGCCCTTTGTATGGCAATGCTGTTCTCACTTCTGCCGATGCCTGTCTCCGCGACGGAAGAGCAGGCGGCGGAAACGGTCTTGGAGGCGTTGAGCGACGCGTCCGAGACTGCGGAAGCGGCGGATTCGGGCGCACAGGAAGAGAGCGCGTCCGAAATCCCGGACGAAACGCCGATAGAAATCGCTCCCGCCGTGTCCGGGGAGGTTTCGGAAGAGACCGCCCCCGTTCCGCAGGATGAGGGCGCGGAGACGCTTTCCGCGGAGACTGGCCCCGGCGGTCAAACCGTCAATTCCGGCGGAACGCAAAACGTTTTACCGGCCGGCAAGAAGCCGGAAGAGCCGCCCGCCTATGAAATCAGCTATAACCTATCCGGTTCGGGCGGTCAGTGGATGGTCGTCGGCGACGATGAGACCCGTATCGGCGAGCAGTCCTACGCCCTGTTCAATCAGGACAAGGACAAGAGCTACGCCATCCAACTGCGCGAGACGGACAGTTTCCCCTATTATGTGGAAATTCGTTACCGCACGGAGCCGAACGGGCCTTGGAGCGTGCCGGAAACGTACCATTTCAACTATCCGAATGAAACTCCGTTCGACGCCAGCGGAAATCCGGTCGAGGCCGTCAAGGGCCACAAGATTACCGCGCAGTCCAAGTGGCTGACGAAACTGGAATATAGGCTTCCCGGCGGCGCGTGGACGGAACTTTCAGAGAAGGGTTACGACGCGGACGGAAATTATCTCATTGACTTTCCTGACGACGGGGTTTTCCCGTTAAGCGTAGCGTTCCGGTATCAGACGAAACAAAAAGCCCGGGACAGTTACTCAGGCCCCGCTACCGTCTACAAGATTCCCGCGACGGAGGACGAACCCGCCAAAGACCCGGAGTTCGCCGACATGAACAGCTCGTTCGACGTGCTGGGGCAAACGTTCCGCCTGAATCCGGCGCGGCTGGGCAAGGCGCAGTACGCTATTACCGACGGACAGGCTCCCGCCTCTGGAGATTGGATTACGGTAGGCCCCGGCGAAGAGCGCGAGTTCGACCATCACGGAAACTATACCATTAACTTGGAGGACGAAAGCGGCGTTGACGATACGACCGCCTTCCCGTTTACCATTTATCTGCGCGCCTTGGATACGGACGGCTGGAAATATCTGCAAGGCAAGTCCGGAATGGCGGATTCCTTTAAAAAATACGCCAATATCCTGGATACCGCCAATATCAACGGTCACGTGTTCGCGCTTCACGCCGACTGGATGAATGATGTCCGCTACGCGTTCGTGGAGGACAGCGCGTTTACCTCGGCGGCGAAAGAGGATTATACGCTTCCCGATGAGGAAAGTTTCGTCATTGTGACGAAAGACACTTCCCGCAAAGACTGGCCCGGATATGACTGTTTCGACGAGGACGGCAACTATACCATCGAAGTGCCCGAAAGTCGCACTTACTCTTTCCATATCGTGTTCCAGTCCATCGGCCCGGACGGGAAATGGGATTCCATTACAAAGTGGGAACAGGCCGAACGTATGGCCCACCTCAGACGCTTTGCCAGCGTCACCGACACGGCGGAGTATGACGGTCATACCTTCTCCCTGTATTCTCAAATGCTGGGAACTATCACGTATACGGTACAGAACGGCAAGGGCGTGACTACGCGCTACTGGACGACGTTCGACAAAAAATTAGCGGACGCGAACAACCGTTGCGCCATTGCCCTGACGGAAGAGGAAACATTCCCGTTGACCATAAGATTCCGCTCCCTTGCGGAAGCCGGATGGAGTGACGAAACCGTATGGGAAATTCCTTTTAATAAATGGAATCAGACTGAACAGGTCGTCAAAACGCCCGGCCAAGACTACACGTTCTATCTCACCGTCGACTTTCTGGATGATGTCCGCTATTACTGGGGCGAAAGCGGAAGCCGTACCTATGTGATACCGGAAGCCCGGGAAACGCGTCCGGGCGCGTCCGTTTATGAGGCCGACGGCGGCGTAACCATTCCCATAGCTGACGATTATCCCTTTACGGAGAGCGACGGCAAGTATGAGCTTGACCCGAAACTCACCGTGGAATGGTGGAATCCCGAAAAAGGCTGGGAAACCGCCAAGGGATGGACGAACTTCACAAAACTGAGCGATACGCGCACAGTGGAGACCGCGCTGTCCGTCCGGCATACGTTCCGCCTCAAAGGCGCCTACGACAATGAAATCCGCTATCGTCTGCAAATCGACGACGACGATGACGAATCATGGACGGATTGGACGGTTGTAGGAAGCAATCAGGAAAAAGCCGAGAAAAATAGTAACTATGCGCTTTTCCAGAATGGCAACTATCAAATCTCTCTTACAGAGGATACGAATTTCCCGCTGAACGCTCAATTTGAGGCCTACACGGAAAACGCATGGCAAAAAGCCGAGGTAAAGTCCAGCGAGAAGAACGCCGAGACGCAAAAAGGAGAAGGCGTTTTCGAGGGAGCCGCAACAAGGCTGACTGTTACAAACGACAAGGAAAATCATGTTTTCTCCGTCTATTATCCGTGGGCCGGTTCCGTGCGCTACACGCTTACGGACAGGATACCGCCCGTCACATTCACCATAGGACAGGATAAGGCCTACGCGGACAAAGACCCGCTTTATCGGTATGTCCCCGCGAGGAG
Organism: Oscillibacter sp.; assembly: GCA_017447005.1. Lineage (GTDB taxonomy): Bacteria > Bacillota > Clostridia > Oscillospirales > Oscillospiraceae > Oscillibacter. The sequence goes on along the minus strand of JAFSOM010000538.1, from coordinate 8,352 downwards.
CGCGTGGCCGATTGAGATGGACGAGGGCGACTTCTTCCCGTTCCATGTCAGTTTCAGCGCCAGAGATTCGGCGGGCAAAATCATTGAGACCGCCGTCACGGACGCAAGCGGAAACGCCGTCTCCAATGACGTGACTTTCACGAAGAATGATAATTCCGAAAAGTATCAGGTTGGCGGCTATACGTTTACGGCCCATTCCAACTGGATGAACACCATACGGGTCTATCTCCCGGAACGCACGGTCTCCGTCGGCGACGGGCTGGACTCCGAAGGCAAGCCGCTGTCTCAGGAGTGGATGAGCGAACATCCCAACTATCAGCTCTATGAACAGGATGGAAATAACCGCAGTTACACTATCCGCCTGCGCCAGACGGATACGTTCCCGCTGACCGTGGAGTTCCTCAAGCGCTCCGTGGACGCGAGCACGAACCCCGTCAAGCATACGTTTGAAAAGTTAAGCGAACCGTGGACGTTTGAAGGCTGCACGTTCCGCCTGAGTTCCGAGTATACCGATACCGTCCGGTATATCATCACCTATGACGAGGAGATTGTCGAATCGAACGGGACGCTGAAAGCGGAATATAAAGGCGCGGCATATCAGAACCGTTTCAAAACGGTCGTCTGGGACGCCGATTTGGCGCAAAATCATGAGAATTACGCCGCCTTTAACGAGGACGGAAGTTATCAGATACCGCTCCCGGAAGATTCGTCGTTCCCGCTGGACATATGGTTCGCCGTGTCCGACGAAAACGCCTCTTTCGATGAGGTTCCGTACCGGAAAGTAACCTTCGCTTCCAAGGACGACAAGGCCACGATTCCTCTGCCGCCGGAGGAGGAGGAAACGCAGCCGACGCAGGACGAAACCGAGACGCCCGAACCGGAGGCGCCGAAACACGTCTTTACCGTTTACGCGAACTGGATGGACGAGGTATTTTATACCTTGCCCAAAGTCCCCAACCGCGCCGACCTCCCCGACCCCAAGGAAGTCACGGTAGGCATGGATAAGGAGCGGGCCGCCGTCGAGGCCGCCGCCGCCAAGGACGAACGCCGCGCCCCGCTCTACGTCACCTACGACGAGGACGGAAGCTATACCATCAAACTGGAGGACGACGCGTTCTTCCCCTATGTGGTGGATGTGCGCTATCGTCTCCCCGGACGACAGTTTAACCTTCCCGTCATTAACGCGAACGCCACGCTGTATCAAGACAAAAACGGAGCGCCGGTTTGGGAGACGCTCTCCAACGAAGAGGCGTTCGTTCCCGCAGTGGACGAAAACGGAGACGTTCAGCAGGATGAAAAAGGCTATTATTCCGCTTGGATAAAAGTCCCCATTGACAGCGCGCTGACCCCGGTTCCGGGTAACAACGGGAGACAGGCGGTCGACGCGGACAAGTCGCCCATCTTTGTGAAGAACGGCCCGTCGGCGGCGTCCCTGATTCCCGTGACGAACAAGGACGGCAGTTTCCGTTATTACAGAGGCGAAATCTGCTGGAAAAAAGTCAGCGGCGGACAGACCGTCATTCCCCGGCTCGATGAAGACGAGAAAACCCCGGTTTTAGATTACAGAGGCCGTCTCCAATGGGATAAGGCGCCGCTTGAATCGAACTGGGTGGAAGGCTCGTTTGAGTTCGCAACGCCGGATACCCCCGCGACTTGGAACGGACACGTTTTCAAAGTTGATTCTACCCGTACCAATCCGAACATGGCGGTTCGTGCGAATCTGGTTCTTGGCAACCGTACTGTGCCGTTGCGTCTCGCGCAAATGCCGCTGACGCCGGAGAAACCGGTTGACGAGACGAAACCCGCGCCTTCCGAGCCGAATCCGATTGACCTGAACAGCGAAAACGAAACGCCAGACCCCAACGCGGAAGGAAATAACCAGAACAACCCTGACGATGAACCCGCAATACTGTTGAGCACGCAGGCCCTGACGGAAGTCCAGTTGGAAGCGGATTTGCGGGGATTCTTCAACCTTGAACTCGCTAACGCCCATGTGGAAGTGTTCATGCCCAATATCGCCACGCAGAAAGAGGAACCCGCGAAAACGTTCGTCTGGGGCGAATGGAATATGAGCAACTACGGGACGAACCCCAAAGCGTGGAACATTAACCCGTGGAACCGCGACGAGGAAAGCGTCAGTTACCGCGTGGCGAACGCGGAAACCAAACTTGACCTCTCCAAGTACGCGGATACCGAAGAGCGGGAACAGTATTTCGAGATTATCACCGGAGCCACGGAACGCATTGAGCAGTTGAACCTCTCCAACATCCGCTACCTTATCCGCACAAAGACGCAGTACCCGACTTATGACGGACTGCTCAAAATGAAAGTGGCCTATGTGGACGACCGGCGCGGCGGCGTGCACGTGATTGAGGACGCCTACGAATCCCGGGTAGTAGCCCAGAGAAACGAAAACGAATATGTATTGCCCGGTTTGACGACCGACGGCAAGGAAGCGTTCACCTATAAAGCCGCGGACGGCGAAAAGCGCGTGGATGTCTACCGCTTTACGGTAGGCGAAACGTGGCAGGACGGACGCCTCTGGCTGACGATGAAACGCAACGAAAACGCGCCGAGTTACGAGGCCTTCAAGCAACTGGACGCGGAAATTTACGAGGGATTCCACTTCACCGCCGAGGACGCGGAAACGAACGGAAAGAAACTTCCCGAAAGCGTCTGGCAGCAGGAACTCGATACCCAGCGCGTCAAGGACCGTTACGAGAGCTACGCCGATTTTGTCAACGGCCCCAATGGCATTGAGAACGGCCCCAGATTCACGGTTGTCTGGAAATGGAACGGGCAAGCGGTCGCTATTATGCCCTTCCGCGTTATCGTGGACGTGCGGACGCCGGAAAATTACGACGAGGAGACCGATAAGCCCATCAACGAGCCGCCGGTCACGTTCAGAGCGCCGCATACCTACAACGATTTCATCCCCGACGAGAACGGCAATTACGCGCCGCCTACGGAACTGGAACTGATTAGTCAGGAAATTGACGGCACAAACCTTCTGACCGCCTCCTATTGGACAAGACAGGAAGGCAGTCTCTACGACAACCGCTACTATGTGCAAGCCCAGTATAACCGGGGCGACTGGCAGGAGGACGAAATCAAGGTTTATGTCGGCCCGGTGAAATACGACACGCTGGAGGAAGCGGTTGCCGCGTCGGAGAAGACCGATAAGACCCGCGCTATGGACGTTACCGAACTGGTATTCGGCGCCGTCGGATACGGAGCCGATTTCAGCGACGGCTACAGCGAACAGGGCGTCGTGTTCAGCGTGTTCAACCGCGCCGGGACGTTGATTGCCAACCGTAAAATCGTCACCTACCGCCGGGAGTTCCTCTCGTTCTATGAACTCGACCGCCCCGACGGAAGCAGACAGGGAGATTTTTCTGACCATGGCGTCAACATGAAAAATCTGCAAAGCGAGTTGAGCAAACAAAACGCGTATTACGCGCAGGAGGTCGTCTACAAACTGCCTGACAGCGAATACCGCGGAACCCGCAAAGGACGCACGAACTACAAGGTAACGCTTGGCTATATGTGCGATTTAGTCCCCACCCAAATCACGGACAACGTAAAAATCGTAGTAGCAACCAAAGCCTACGACGAAAGAGACGAAAAAGGCGAATACCGCTACAAGTACGAAGACATCCTTGCCCAGCCCGAACGCCCCATTGACCTGACGGGCCGCGCCAAAGTGCAGCCGGGTCAGGACTTTGAAACGGTCTCCTTTACGGGCGCCTATCGCAACGGCTTCTGGTTCCACCTCTACAACAAGGACGGCAAACTGCTGGATTGCCGGCATGTTGTCGCCGAAGAGCCGGAAATGCCCGACAACACCTATTTTGAGGCTTACGGCGCCAAATCCGAGGACGGAAGCAAAACCTATAGCGCCTATGTCATGCCGGGCAGTATGGACAGCTACTATAAAAGCGGCTTCCAAACGGTGCTGTTACTCGACGACGGCAAGCCCGTGACGGACAGCAAAATTATCCCGCTCTTTGAGACCGCCGAGGACGACGGACAGGGCCACGGGGTTCGGATTTACTCCTCTACAGGTTCCGTGGACAAACCCCGCGCCAGCGGTATCCTGCGAACCAGCGGCGACGCGAAGTCCGTGGAGGAATTTTTGAGCAATACCGGAAGCCAGTCCTTGTGGGACGGCACCTCATGGCCTATCGCCTATTCCGCCGCCGCTACCAACGAAACCCACCTGCAAAACTATTGGGTCACGTTCCTGACGCAGCAGAAAGGCCCCAAGCTCTTTGTCAACACCGCCAACGCGCAGTATTCGCAACAGGAAGGAATGCCCACGCGTCATGTCTTCCTTCAGGAATCCACCGGAAACTATCAGGATATTTTCATTGCCAACATTGGCGATGAGCCGCTGGAAAACATCACTGTTGAGTTTGAGAAGGGCGAAAACGCCAATCTGATTCTCGACGAATACTGGAGGATTGACGGCGAGGCCAGAACCCTGAGCGCCTTCACCAGCGCCGCAATGGCCAACGCGCCCGGTCACGGACGTTATGACAACAGCTATAGCCAAGCGGACGTTCAGCTCCCCAACGTGGCGAAAATCCGCGTCTATCCCAAGAACCCGGACAACTCGGAAGCGATTGACGACGTGATGATTATCACGGCCCACGACGCCGACGGCCATGAAACCGCCCGGGAAGAAGTCAAACTCAGCGGGCAAATCGGCAATTACAGCATTATCACCGATTACCTGACCGGACCGGAGGCTCACGCCCCTAACGAGAAGTATGACGACTACAGCAAAGACGCCGTGCAGTACGTTTCTTTCAGCCGTATGATTCAAACCAACTGCCAAGACGCCGACGTGCGCTTTGAGATTTCGGAAGGGCGTCTGCCCGACGGTTTCCCCGTTCCGAGCGAGGCGGGCGAGGAGATTGACCAAATCTTCCCCACCGGAGAAATTTTCGGCGTGCCGCTGGAAACGGGCGAGTTTACGTTCAAGGTCAAAGCCACGTTCAGCTATCCGCCGAACTCCAACAACCCCACGTATGTCAGTACCGACGAAAAGGAATACACCCTCAAGGTGCTGGAAAATACGGACGCGAACGTCGAGGGTCAAATCAGTAAGGAATACGGCGTGCTCATGTGGATTCCCGATATGACCATCACGGACGGCGACAAGGTACTGACGGAGGGCGAGCCTTTGGGAAGTCCGGGCACAAGCCGGAAAAACCGTCAGGGCGTCGCGCCGGTCACGACGGAAGGCTACCAGAATGTCATTTTCAAGTTCGAGGTGGAGGACGGCATAGACTACGTGGAAGACTACGACTGGGTCTTCGCGGTCTACCTGAACGGCGTACCGCTTCGGAAAGACATCGACTACACCCAACATCATGGCAGCGTGGAAATCAACACGGACGGAAAGACGCTCCATGACCAGCCTACCAGCGGACGGACTACCATTGACGTTGTCGCCAGTAAGGGCGGCCTTCAGGACGACTTCAAGAAACAGGCTTCCGCGAACTTTAACATCACCGACACGAAAAAGCCTGCTTCCAAGCCCAGTTCTTCTAATCCCACTAACCCCACTAATCCCACCAATCCGACTAATCCCACTAATCCGACTAATCCCACCAACCCCACTAACCCCAGCGGCCCGTCTGGCCCCAGCGGTCCGTCCAAGCCCACAAGCTACAGCGTGAGCGTTTCCTCCAAGAAGATTTCCAACGGAACGATAACGGCAAGCGTCAGCAAAGCCGCGGCGGGCGCAACCGTTACGCTGACGGCGAAACCGAACAGCGGTTACTCGCTTGACAGCATTACGGTCAAGGCCGGAACCAAAACGATTGCGGTCAGCCCGACCAAAGACGATAATGTCCGCACATTCATTATGCCGTCGTCCAAGGTCACGATTACGGCGACCTTCCGGCCTTTCTTCCATGTGAAGCCCTTCGATGGCATGGCGTTCGGGTATTTGGACTTCGTCCCGCAGAACGACGTGACGCCCGGAACGCGGGTCAATATCACGGCTCATCCGGAGAACGGCTACGAGTTGCAGAGCTACCGGGCATGGGACGCGAACGGAGAGTATATCACGGTGAATGTCACCGGAGAAAACGCCGCGAACTTTATCATGCCGAGCAGTCACGTGGAGGTTAGCGCGGTCTTCGTCCCCGTCGCGCCGATTAAGCTCCTGAAAGACATCAAGGAAACCGACTGGTTCTATCAGGACGTGGAATGGGCCTTGGAACGCGGCATTATGAACGGCGTGACCCCGACAGCATGGGTTCCGCAGGACAATATTTCCACTTCGACGACTGTCAGGACGCTCTTCCGGTTGACCATGAGCAACAGGACGGAAGACGAGCGGAATATCATTCTGAACGAGTACGCCAACGACGTTTACGCGCAGAATCGCCCGTGGCTCCCGGACAGTTCCGAGGGATACTACCGCGAGGCCCGCTGGGCGGCGGCAAACAATATCCTGACCGAAAATGTCTTTACCGGAAACGCCCCGATTTCCCGGGCGAAACTGGCTGTGATTCTCAGTAACTATCTCCGTTTCCGGGGCGTTCAGGTGGAAATTCCCGCGCCTTACGAGTTCTCCGACATTGCCGCCATTGACGCGCTGGGACGCGAATTAGGCGAGGATGTCAACGGCGCCTTCCAGATTCTCAGGGAGGCGGACGTATTCCGCGGAGACCGTACAAACGCTATGCTTCCGAATAACAACTCCACCCGCGCCCATATGGCCGCCCTGCTCCATCGTCTCACCGATTTTGTCGCGGAGTACGAAAAGCGCTGGACGCAAGCGGCAAGCGAACAAACGGAAAGCTGAACTCCACAGCGCGCAATATCTTGAAACGGAAAAAGCGGAGTTTCACGCGGCATAGGGCGTCGTGAACGCAGCTTATCTCCCCAAATGACCCAACGCGTGAGCGCCTGAATCCCCTTTGCGGGGAGGGGACTTACCGGAATTGGAACGCGTTTTCAAACCCGGTATCCTCTCCCCCGACAGACAGGGGAAACAGGCGCTCATATCATTCGCTTTTCTCATATCCGCGATTGTTCCCTCTTCCCTTTTCCGGGAAACTGTGGTAAAATGCCTCTTACGAATTTGATACCACGGAAAGGAGCATTACGGAATCATGAAAACCGGTCTTGTGCTGGAAGGCGGCGCGTTGCGCACCATCTTCTCTACGGGCGTCTGCGACGCGCTTCTCGACGCCGACATTCCGCTTCCCGATTATACCGTCGGCGTATCCGCCGGGATTGCCTACGGCGCCAGTTACCTCTCGCGTCAGAGCAGACGTAACCTGAAACTCGTCTCGACCTACGTCCGCGACCGACGCTATATGGGTATGCGTAACCTCATTAACCCGCATAACCGCGCCTATTTCGGACTGAAATTCGTCTATGAGACTATCCCGAATGAGCTGATACCCTACGATTATGACGCCTTTGAAGCGTATCCCGGAGAGGCGGAAGCGGTCTTGACCAATCTGGAAACCGGACAGGCTGAATACTGGCCCGTACCGCGCCGCGACCCCTCCAATACTATCCTGCAAGCCACCTGCGCGATTCCGCTGATGTTCCCGCCCATCGACGTGGAGGGTCATTTGTACTTTGACGGCGGTTGCTCTGACCCGATACCGTGGCGTCGCGCGCTGGATGTCGGCTGTGACCGCGTGGTAGTTATCCTCACGCGGGAGCGGGACTATCATAAGCGTTTCGACAGCGGGAAGAGCATGGAACTGGCGTTCCGCAAGTATCCGGCGTTCGTGGAGACCATGCGCCATAGAACCGACCACTACAACGACACCAGAGCGGCCCTGTTCGCGCTCGAACGGGAAGGAAAAATTATGGTTATCGCGCCCGACGATACCTTAGGATGTTCGCGCACGGAACGCGATTTGAGCGTCATTCGCGCCCTGTGGCAACAAGGCTACTTTATGGGCCGGAAAGCCGCCGGAAATATCCGTCGTTTCTGGGACGCGCCCGCCTGACAACAAAATACCGTCCCCGCAAACGGACAACGACAGTCCCGACAGCCTTCTTGTAAGGTTGCCGGGACTGTTTTTTAGCCCTCATAGGGAAGGTATGACGCCGGAATCATTGGGAACAGCGTCATTATAACGGATTGCCGCTTTCCCGTCAAGGCTTTCGCAAAAAATGTTAGCAAGGATGATAAAACTTGCCCTCATCCGGCGCTGCGCGCCACCTTCCCCCGTTACCGGGGGAAGGCCAAACTTGACAGCGTAATCTTTGAAAACACGCCAATTCCCGGCGAAATTGTTGCGAAAACCTTGCGGGGTTGCGACAAAAAGTCGCCCCCCTTTGGGGGGAGATGTCACGAAGTGACAGAGG
>JAFSOM010000002.1 GCA_017447005.1 Oscillibacter sp. | reverse complement strand
CGCGTGTTCCTGTACGCGCTGAACCGTCTTTCGGAGGCCTGCGGCGTATGAGCATTACAGTCGAACATCTGCGGAAATCCTATAACGGGCATACGGTGATACGGGATTTGTCATTCCGTGCGGAGCGTGACCGCGTGACTTGTATTCTTGCGCCGTCGGGCGGGGGCAAAACTACGCTCTTTCGCATTCTCATGGGCTTAGAGGCCCCGGACGACGGAAAAATCATCCTCCCGGAAAACTGCCGCTGGTCGGCTGTCTTTCAGGAGGACAGGCTTTTATTGGGCCGCGACGCCCGTTATAATCTCCGTTTCGCGCTGGGCCGCGCCTATGACGAGGCGTCGGCGTCGGCGCTGCTGGACGCGCTCGGCCTTGGCGATACGGGCCGCAAAGCCGTGCGCGACTACTCCGGCGGCATGCGGCGGCGGTTGGCCTTGGCGCGGGCGTTGCTGTGCCCGTCCGACGCGCTGATTCTCGACGAACCTTTGACGGGCGTTGACGCGCAAATCCGGCGGCGCTGTCTCGACGCCATCCGGCGTTACGGCGCGGGACGCGTTACGCTCCTTGCCACGCATACCGTCGCCGACGCGGAAACGCTCGACGCGCAAATGATTCGCAAGGGCTAAATCGGCGGCGCGGCGTGAAAAAACGCGCCGGGGAATCCGTTCTCCGGCGCGGCGCGTAAAGCGGGTTATTGGAACGCCGACAAAACGCGTCCGAGGTCGTTTTCCCGGTTCAGACAGGCGCGGATTCGCTTTGCCTGCGCGATGTTGTCCGTAATTATCGCGTCGGCCCCAATCAGGAAAAGGCGTTCCTGCGCCTCCGCGGAATTAGGCGTCCAGACCAGCAGTTTTTTCCCCTGTTCGTGCACGGCGAGGACTGTTTCCGGCGTCGCGCCCGCCTCTTCCAGCCCCAAATAATCGCAATTGAGTTTCTGCGCGTCTTCGGTCAGGGAGAAGTCCAGAAATCCAGTTCGCATTTCCGGCCACCGCGTTTCGATATACGAAATGAGCTGACGCTTGAAACTCAGCAAAACGACTTGATTGCTCATGTCGCGCTCTTGCACCATCCGCACAACGTCGTTGCACATATGCCTGTCGGCGGTATCGCCTTTTAACTCGACAAACAGCAAAATGCGTCCTTTGGCCTCATCCAGCGTCTGTTCCAGCGTGGGGACGGGATAGCGGAGACCCTTAATTTCTTCCAGCGTCATTTCTTTGAGCATACGCCCGTCCGAGGCGACACGCGAAAATGTCGCGTCGTGATTCAGCACATAATGCCCGTCAATCGTGCGCTGTACGTCGATTTCACTGCCATAGGCGCCAAGGGCGATAGCGGTTTCCAGTCCGGAGAGGGTATTTTCGGCGTTTTCGCGTCCGCCGCCGCGGTGGGCGACAATCTTTGTGACGGTGTGCGCCGGGAAAAGCCGTCAAAGCGATAGGCGGCTTGCGACGACAGCGCCGCGATTTCCAGCAGATAGAGAACCGCAATTATCATAAAGAGCGGATGTTTTTTTACGGCGCGGTCGGGGATGGAGACGGAAGCGCCTAACGTATATTCGCGGTAGAGTCTGGTTATCTCAATGATGTAGCACGGCGTAAGCAGGAGGGAAAGCGCGAGCAGAGCCGCCCCGCCCAGAATGAGCGTCAGAATCATAAAGGAACGCGCCGTATAGGTCGGCAGGAACTGCGCCTCCAGCGAAAGCGGAAGAAGGAACAGCGGAACCGCCGAAAGCGTAAAAAAAGAGCACGCGAACAGTCCGTAAGAGATATTTTCCTTTAAAAAGTGTCTCCAATGCTTGCGTATGAGCGCGTTACAGCGGCGACGGGCGTCTTGGACGCTAAGTCCGTCCAGCAGAACCCCGTGCAGGAAAAAAATATGGGAGATTCCGAAGCATACGAACCCCAGCGCCAGAATCGCGTATACGAGATGATACAAGAGGGCCTTTTTCGCCTCAAAAGCGAGCGCGTCCAGCCCTTCCGCCACGGCGACGCCGACGCCGATTCCCACGACGGGCGTCAGGAACATGATATAGAGCGTTGCGCCGAGGCCGTATCCGGGCGCCGCCGCGAACGCCTTTTTGAACGTCCGGAATACGGATTCCGTGACGCCGTCCGTGACGTTCCCGGCGTAAAGAATCTTTACGTTCAAGTCCACGACTACATAAAAGAAAACGGCGAGCGAAAGAAGAAAAAGAATCAACGCGCCTTGCCATGTGCGGAACGGGAAGTCAGCGGACATTACCCCGCTGAACGTAATCGCGGCGACGAGCGGCGCGAGAAGCGTCTTTGTCAAGAGTTGTATTCGCCATATTTCAGGGGCAAGGCGTAGAATGCGGTTTTGTTTCATTGGTCGATAGTCCTCCCGATTGACGTGAATCCGCACGACATCATAGCATATCGCGGCTTTGATTGCAAGGTTTTGGGAAAAAATAAAAATGTGGAGTATGCGTATACGCTTTCTTGGCAAGTTGCGCGTAATCAAATTCCGCCCTCATCCGGCGCTGCGCGCCACCTTCCCCCGTTCCGGGGGAAGGGTAAGATTGAAAGCGTTTGCGTTTAAAATTTCCCGCACAAGCGGCGTTTTTCTGTAAAATTTCACAGAAAACGTTGCGGGGCTGACCTTCCCCCGGTAACGGGGGAAGGTGGCGCGCAGCGCCGGATGAGGGCAAATTTTACATGAGTTTTTCACTTGCCAATAAAACCTTTACGCATACAAAAAGTGAAGAATGTCCGTTGCGGAAAGGCCGTCGAACGTCCCGCGTCAAAAGAGCGATTGCGCGTCCCTTGCCGGGAGAGCGTGACGCGATACGGGTTGAAACTTTGGCGCGGCTATGCTACAATGACGGCGAGAAATTTTCCGGCGCGTCAGGCGCGGAAATCTCCGCCGTGAGCGCATGTTACGGACGGAAAACGCGGCGATTTTTAGAAAATATTGGAAGAAATCAGCGCTGTTTGAGAAACTAAGGAGGAAACCCCATGAAACGAAATTTACTGGCGGTTCTGTTACTGTGCGCGTCCTTCCTGTTATCGGCTTGCGGCGCAACGCCTTTAGACAGCGCGAACAAAGCGGCGCCGACGGCGTCCGAAACGGAAGAGCCGATTCTGAAAGCGTCCGCGCCGGAGGAAACCGACTGGAAAACGTTTGCAACGGAGGAAACGGAAGCGGAGGCGTCCGTAACGGAGGAAGCCGACTGGGAGGCGTCCGTAACGGAGGAAGCCGACTGGGAGGCGTCCGAACCGGAGGAAAGCGGCGGAGAAACGTCTGTAACGGAGGAATGGGAGCCGGAAGCGTCGGCGCCGAATGAGACCGCCTTAGAGGACGCGTCCGCGCCGGACGAAACCGCCCCGGATACGGACGCGTTGGAGGCGTCCGACGCCTTGCAACCGTCCTTTCCGCTCCCGGGCGCGTGGCATTCCGACGACGGCGCGGGCATTCTGACCATCTACGAGAACGGCGGTTTTGAACTCACCGACGCGGACAGTTATCATGAGGGTTATCTGCTCTATACCGACGAGGACGGCGGCCCATGGGAAAGCGGCCCGCGCTATGAACTGTATCTGGAAAACAACGAGCGTCTGCCGAACGCCTCTCTGACGTGGGACGACGGACACCCGGGAAAACTGATTTATGTCCTTGGCGGCGGCGCGGAACTCTTTTCGCGGGGCGACTGCGCCTATGACGCCGACGGTATCGCCGTGCGCGTGCGCTGGGCCGACGAAAACGCGCTCTCGGCCTTCCCCGCGTATGACGAATACGCCGCCTATAGCGGGGAGTATGAGGCGGATATTCTGTTCGTGACGGAACGGACGTTACGGAATTTTAAAGTTCTGTCCATCAGTCTGGAGGATGTGAGCGACGATGGGACGGCGGTTTTTGCGGTCACGGAACTGTTCGAGGAGAACCCGCTGACGGCGGAACGCCCGCTCATGGTACGGACATCCTTCCCCGGCGATATGCCGACCAACGGCGTTTCCTATACGGACGGGAGCGGCGAGACGCGTTACTTTTCCGTCAGCGAAAGCGGCTTTGACGGCTCTTTAGTCCTGAACGAAATTCAGAGGAGCGACGCGCCGTGACTAATGTCATTCGTTTAGGCGCTTGAAAACCCCCTCCCCCTGTCCCCCTCCCCTTTCAGGGGCGGGGGAACGATTTTTGAAAACGCTTTCAGATTTGGAAAGTCCCCCCTGAAAAGGGGGATTTAGGGGAGTATACGTAAATGTTAAAGACATTGGAATTTAGGGGTATGCGTAAAGCGAATGACATTAGCGACGCGCCGTGACGCCGCGCTGACGCGTATTGCGCGGAGACGGAAAAACATCACGAAAAGAGCGTCCCCGACGGCTGCTGTCAGCGCGGGGACGCTCTGCGTATTTTGACGGCCTTTCCGGATTCGCGGACGCCGTCAGGCTTCCAGGAGTTTGTAGAGCAGTTTATAGAGGGTTTCGGCTTCGTCTTTCGTCAGGCGCACGTGTTCGGCCATACGGTAGGGAATATCCTTGGCCTGTTCCTTGAGAGCCTCCCCCGCGTCGGTAATCGTCACGCGGAGACTGCGTTCGTCCACGGGGTCGCGCTGACGCGTAATCAGGCCCTTGGCTTCCATCCGCTTCAAAAGCGGCGTCAGCGTGCCGGAATCCAGATAGAGCCGCTGTCCGAGTTCTTTCGCGGTGACGCTCCGGCGTTCCCATAGTACAATCATCGTAATGTACTGCGTATAGGTCAGACCGATACGTTCGAGATAGGGCTTATACTGCTTGACGGTTTCCCGGGCGCAGGCGTAGAGCGGGAAACAGAGCTGGTTTTTCAGGCGCAGGGCTTCCGGCTGGAAAGCGTTCGGCGTCTCGTCGGGCGCGCCGATAGGGTCATGAGATGTGCGCATGTTTCATTCTCTCTTTTCATCAGATTTGACAGGCGCGGAAATGATTCCGCGTTCGGTTTTTAGCGAATGCGGCATGATTCCGCGTTCGGTCTTTGTCGGACGCGGGGATTAGTCCGCGTTCGGTTTCGACAGACGCGGGAATTAGTCCGCGTTCTGACAGACAATTTTGGCGAACGCCGCCGCTCTGGTCAGGTCTCCGGCATTGGGGCGGCCCGGGTTGAGGAACAGGAACGAGCCTTTGCAGTGGTATTCCTTCTCGGACATGGCGATGTCGTTTTCCTCGGCGACTTTCTTGACCTGCTTATAGGTGGACGGAGCGACGGCGGCGGTGCTGAAATTGTAGAGAGTCCCGATATACCCGGCGTTCTTGCGGAGGAAACGCTTCACGGATTCGTCAATGCCATTGGCGTAGACGGCGCTGCCCAGAAAGACAATGTCCGTTCTCTCATCTAACGGACGGTCGACGGTTTCGGCTTCCACGCCGACGGCTTCCGCGATAGCGTCGGCGAGCTTCTCTGTATTTCCGCCTTTGGAGTAATACCTGACCGCGATTTTCATAATTCAACTTCCCCTTCCTTTATGTTCCTCCACAATCCGCAACCGTCCGGGAATCCGGCGCGGGCGCGGAGTGCGTGTCGATATGGGACAGCGGCGCGGCGTTCCAACGCTCAAACGGCGGATTGCGCTTGCCGGGCGGCGCGTAACGCTTGGGCGAGCTGGTCGCCGCAGGAGGTATTTTTCACGCCGCAACGAATGCCGGAAACTTTATCGGTAATTTCGTCTATTGTCAGCCCTTCCACGAGGGAAGAGATGGCTTTCAAGTTTCCGTCGCAACCGCCGACGAACTTGACATTGTGCACGCGTTCGCCGTCAAGGTCAAGGCTAATCAGCTTGGAGCAGGTTCCGCGGGTGCGATACTCAAAATGGGTCATAAAATCGCCTCAACTTTTTCTTTTACGGTGTCCATGGAGGTTGTCGGCTCAAAGCGGGCGACGATTTCCCCGTCGCGGCTAATCAGAAACTTCGTGAAGTTCCACTTGATGGAGCTGGTATTTTTGTAGCCGGGGTCAGCCTTGGAAAACATGTCGTCGAGCAGTTTTCCCATGTCGTTATCGTCAAAGCCGGCGAAGGTCGTGTTGTCGGTGAGGTACTTGTAGAGCGGGTCGGCGCCGGGGCCGTTGACCTCGATTTTGCCGAGTTGGGGGAAAGTAATTCCGAAACGGCCCGTGCAGAAGGTATGAATTTCGTCATTCGTCCCGGGGGCCTGATTGCCGAACTGATTGCAGGGGAAGTCAAGAATTTCCAAGCCCTTGTCATGGTCGGCGGCGTAAATTTCCTGTAATTCCTTGTACTGAGGCGTAAAGCCGCTGGCGGTGGCGGTGTTGACGATAAGCAGAACCTTTCCCTTGTAGTCGGACAGGGGAATCTCGGCGCCTTTGCGGCTCTTGACCGTGAAATCGTAGATAGCGGACATAAACCTAACCTCCGTATTTTTAATCCGTTGTGCAAAATGGATTGTATACGTCCTGACGGAATTTGTCAAGCGGATTTTCACGGAAAGCGGACAATTCTTTTATAAAACGACATCGACGGCGCGGATTTGGGCGTAACGGAACAGCGGCAGGGCGTCGGGAGGTATCCGTTCGCCGGAGACAACGACCGGAATCGCCGGGGGACAGCTTACCGTCGGCGCGGCGCAAATCCGCCCGACGGCGTCCTCCGCACTGACGCGCTCGTGAGGCGCGGCGAGGGCCTGACGCGGCGAGAGTACGGTTTCGGCGCGGGCAATCGGCAACGCGGGCGGCGGCGTATGCGGCGCGGGATTCGTACCGAGGGCGTCGGCGACGCGCTGAAAATCGTCGGGGGCGTTATCGGGCGTCGCCATGAGGACGAGGAAATCACGGTCGGCGTACTCCCACGCAATCCCGGCGCGGCGCAGACGTTCCGTCATGATATTCGTATCCCCGCGGAGCGTCACGCGCAACGGGTCGGACGCCTCCACGGCCCACTGACGGCGGCGTAACGCGTCGCGCAGGGCGTCGAGTCGCGAGACGGTTTCCGACAGCCGCCGGGGGTAGTCGTCGGAAAGGTACGCGTTGCACATATCCAGCGACGCGAGCGTAAGCCATGAGGGGCTTGTAGAGCCGAAGAGCGCAAGCGCGGGTTTCATATCGTCCCGGACGCGTTCGAGCGAACCTCCGCGACGGATGTGCAGATACGCGCCGCCCGTCAGTACGGGGAAGGTTTTATGGGCCGAGTCACAGCACATATCGGCGCCGAGGTCGAGCGGGTGGCGCGACGGTCGCAGGAATCGCAGATACGCGCCGTGGGCGTTGTCGACAAGTAACGGCGCGTTAAAATCATGACAGACAGCCGCCAGCGCGGGAATATCGGCGAGGCCGCCGAGGTAGTCGGGACTGGTCAGCCATACGGCGGCGGGCGTCGCGGGCAATGTTTCCAGCGTCCGGCGCAGATGTTCCGGCGTCACGTCGCAACGGCAGAGACTATCCCGCGTTTCGGGCCACAGCCAT
>JAFSOM010000537.1 GCA_017447005.1 Oscillibacter sp. | reverse complement strand
TAGAACGCGCTCCCGACGGAATCGCCCGCGCTGGAAGCCGCCGAAGCCGACGCGCCTTTCTCGGCGTGATAAATCGGTGCCTTGCCGTCCAGAATCGTCTGAATAAGTTCCTGCGGCTTGTGGATTCCGTCCGCCACGCGGGTGATGACGACGGGCTTGCCGTCGAAACGCGCCATTTCCACGTTTTTGTCCGCCGCGACGATGATACCGTCGCAACGGGCGATTTCGTCCGCCGTCAGGATGTTTTTCGCGCCGCCGCTTCCGTTCGTCTCGACTTTCGTCGGCAGTCCCATTTCCGCGCCGGCTTTTTCAAGGTTTGTCGCCGCCATATAGGTATGCGCGATTCCCGTCGGACACGCCGTGACCGCCAGAATGCGGTAGCCGCCGACAGCCGCCCCACGCGCCGCCGCTTCCTGTTCCGTGAAGCTCTCGCTTCCGAAATGCTCCTTTTCGGCGTCGTCGAGCATTTTCAAAAACTCTTCCTCGGTTTTCGCCGAACGCAACTGCTCTACGAAATCGTCCTCCGCAAGCAGATTCATCAGACGCGCCAGCATGTCGACATGCAAACTCCCGTTCATGGGCGCGGCAATCATAAAGAACAAATCGCTCTTCTCGTCGTCGTCGGGGTTGTACTGGATACGCTCGGCGGTACGCGCCACGGCTAAACTTGGCGCCGTGACGACGTTCGTTTTGGCGTGCGGCACCACGATTCCGTTGCCGACATACGTCGAATACTCCTCCTCACGGGCGAAAATCGCCTCCGTGTAGGCGTCCTTGTCCGTGATGTTGCCATGGGTAAACTGCAGGTCTACCAACTGGTCAATCAACTCGGCCTTGTTCGCCGCTTTGACGTTCAGGGCCGTGGCTTGACGGCTGAACAGCTCTATCAGGCGCATAAATTCTTCTCCTTCCTAATCCTCTCAAAGATATGCGTATGGAAAAGATGTGCGTATGGAAACGGGCGTACCCGTGTTTCCCGTAAGGGGATTGCGCTTTACAGCGTAGTACGGCGCGGCGACTTGCGGACGCGTTACAGCGTGGCGAAAAGCGCGTCAATCTGCGGACGCTCCGCGAGGCCAATGGAAAACGCGGTGGCGCTTCCGGCGGCGGCGCCCAGTTTCAGGGCGTACTCGTAATCGCCCGTTTTCAGATAGCCCGCGAGGAATCCCGCGACCATGGAATCGCCCGCGCCGACGCTGTTCATCACCTTTCCCTTCGGACAGCCGATTCTATGACTTTTGCCGTCCTCATCGAGCAGTAACGCGCCGTCGCCCGCCATGGATACCAGAATGTTACGTCCGCCGCGCTCCTGCAACTTCGCCGCGCATTCGATAATTTCCGCGTCGGTTTTCAGGACGCGCCCGAAAATCTCGCCCAACTCGTGATTGTTCGGCTTAATCAGGAACGGGTGATACTTCAGCACGTTGACCAGCAAATCCTTCGTGGCGTCCACGACGATACGGAGTTTCTTGCTTTCCAGACGCGCCATGATTTTTTCGTAGGTGTCCCCGGGCAGACAGGTCGGGATGGAGCCGGATAAAACGAGCGTATCGTCCGGGCCGATTGCGTCCAGTTTCGCGTAGAGTTGTTGCATGTCGGCGTCGGTGATGTTCGGGCCGATACCGTTAATTTCCGTCTCTTCGGCGGCCTTGATTTTCACGTTGACGCGGGTTTGACCGTCGGGAAGGCGGATGAAGTCGGCTTTGAGGCCCATTTCCCTGAGGCCGCGTTCGAGACCGTCGCCCATGAACCCCGCGATAAAGCCTAAAGCCACGGTGTCAAAGTCGAGCGTTCGGAGCACGTTGGATACGTTGATACCCTTGCCGCCGCACTGGTAGTCCTCCAGCTTGTTACGGTTGATTTGTCCGGGCGTCAGGGCGTCGAGGCGGATGACGTAGTCAATCGCCGGGTTAAAGGTGACAGTGTAAATCATAAGCGCTCCCCCTTCTGAACTTCCCGCCGGGGTTACGGAATCGCCCCGTATGCGCGGGGAAAATCACCGTGCAATCATACCATACCCGGGGGCAAATTACAACGGAAATTTTAGGCGTCCGCCCGTTTTTTTGACGCAAACCCGCGCCGCGTAACAAAACGCCCTCCCCCGCGCATACGGGAGAGGACGCGTTTTTCTTACGCCGGATAACTGACGACATTGCCAACGGGGATAAGATTATCGAATGACGAGACGGCGAACGCTTTTAACTGCGCGATTTTCCCGCCGGAGTTATCCACAGGCAACGTTACTTCAACCGTTCCGCCGATGGGTTCCTTGACGGTGACGTAGACGAATTTCTGAAATTTTCCGTTCTCCGTGTAGGCCGCGAGGCAAATCATGGGACTTGTCCCGGAAGCGCGGTTTGTGATAGAAACGGTGGCGAAAAATGAGCCTTGCGGGATTGCGTCCACTTTCTGCGCACCGTCCGATACGGTGATTCCGTTAATCCGGTAAGCGGCGCCCGGGGACGTGTCCGTGTGGATTGTTGCGCTGTCTAACGGCGTATTTCCGGCGTCAACGCTGATTTGATTCCACATCTCCTCCGTGCCTGTATAG
>JAFSOM010000536.1 GCA_017447005.1 Oscillibacter sp. | reverse complement strand
CGTATATGAGCATGGTCAAAGCAATCGGAACCATGGCGCGGCGTCTGTTACGGCGTCCGCCGCTGCGCCTCGACATGGAAATTCACTATATCGGCGGCCCGGATACGCTTCCGTTACCCCTCAGCCGCGAACGGGAAGCCGAACTCCTCGAACGCGCCGACGACGAATCCGCCCGTCAGGAACTCATTGAGCATAACCTGCGCCTCGTGGTCTATATCGCCCGACGCTTTGAGAATACCGGAATCAACATTGAGGATTTGATTTCCATCGGCGCTATCGGGCTTATCAAGGCCGTGGGGACGTACCGCACGGAAAAGAATATCAAACTGGCTACCTACGCGTCCCGCTGTATCGAAAACGAAATTCTGATGTATCTTCGCAAGAACGCGAACCGCCGCGGGGAAATTTCCTTCGACGAGCCGCTCAATACCGACTGGGACGGAAACGAACTCCTGCTCTCCGACGTACTCGGCACGGAGGCGGATGTCGTGATGAGGCCCATTGAGGAGGACGTTGACCGGGAACTGTTATTCCGGGCCATCAGCCTGTTGCCGCCCCGGGAACGGCAAATTATTACCATGCGGTTCGGCCTCGGCGGCGGACGCGAACGCACGCAGAAGGAAGTCGCCGACGCCCTCGGTATCTCGCAATCCTACATTTCGCGTCTGGAAAAGCGCATTATCTCCCGTCTGAAAAAGGAAATTCTGCGCCTGTCGTGAAATTTCTTTGAGAAACTCCCGCGTCCGTCACGCAATCCCATGGAAAGAAATTCCCGCCTGTTATGAACTCCCGTCAGAATGACAGCCCGTATCGGCGGCGCGCTATGAAAAACTGGCGCTCCGCTGATTTTTTCGTCAGTTTGCCCCAACGCTGACAGATATTACAAAATATGACAAAGAGTGACAATCTTTCCGGCTTTTTCCTCTGTAAAAGTTTCCCATTTTTCGCGGCTTTTTGACTTTTTTGGGGAAAACACACAATCGCATACGGAAATATTCCGTGATTTCCGGTAATTTGCATACGAAAGGAATATTGACAAATCAAGACAAAACTGTTACAATCCGGTTACAAAAGTTTCAAGGGAGTGTTCGTTCAAATGGCTAGCGCGAAGCAAAAGAAAGAAGGCCTCATGTACCGTGGCCATCCTCTGCGCCGCTCTGGTAATCTCATTTATTACGGCTCCATGGCCGACCCCTATATTGTCATGATGCAAGTCATGGAGACCACGCGGTTAGACCCCAAGAAAGTCGACGCCGAAAACCCTGACGCTGACCAGTCGCTCAACGTCGCCACCCGCGTTTCCATCCAGCTCCAGTCGACGCAAATGGATGTGAAATCCCGCGACCGCGTCATCAAGAAGGGCGAAAAGGATAATCTCTACACCGCTATGGACTTTGCCTATGTCTGGCTCGACCGGGCCTTGAAGGGAAAATAAGTTCCCGAATCCGCGCTTCCGGTTTCCGGGGCCGTTTCCCCAATTCGCGGCTCCGCTTTCCGGGGTAGCTTCCTACAATATGCGGCTCCGCTTTCCGGGGCCGTCCCCCAAAGAACACGACGAGAAGACGAAAGGATTGAAATACCGTCATGATACATTTCCCCTGCAAAGCGGCTAAAATCTTCCTGCTCTCCGCCGCCGCTTCTATGATGCTCGCCGGCGTCGCCGCCGCTGACGAATTAGCCGTCGGCCTCGCTAAAACCACCGGAAACGCGCTGAATATGCGCGAATATCCCACGACCGATTCCGCCGTCGTGATGAATCTGGACAAGGGTTATACGCTGGCTCTGCTTGAGCGTACCGAGGAAGACTGGTTCAAAGTCGCCTATGAGGGCAAGACCGGTTACGTGTCCGCGAACTATCTGCAAGAGTTGGAAAACGGCGAATTTGAGGCCCGGGCGCAGGTCAACAGTGAGGGCGTCTGCGTCCGCTACACCCCCGGCGACGAGAGCGATATTCTCGAAATCATCGACAACAAAGCCTATGTCACGGTTTTGGCCTGTTACGACGGCTGGTATTTAGTCCGTTGCCAGTACGGTACGGAAGGATACATCCGTAGCGACTACCTCAACCTGACGAGCGTCGCCTCCACAAAAAGCGGCTCCTCCACGTCCTCCGGCAACAGTTCCGTCGTGTCCGCCGCCAAACGCTTCCTCGGCGTGCGCTACGTCTACGGCGGCGCCTCCTCCCGTTCCGTCGACTGCTCCGGCTTTACCATGCTGGTCATGAGACAGTTCGGAATCAGCCTCCCGCACAGCGCCTCCGGACAGTGGACAAGCGGCAAGGGCACGAAAATCTACAGCCGTTCCGCGCTCCGTCCCGGCGACTTGGTGTTCTTCCGTGACCCGAAAGTCGCCAAAGGCAAGGCCGCTTCCCATGTCGCCATCTATATTGGCAACAGTCAGTTTATTCACGCCTCCTCCTCCAGCCGTAAAGTTACCTATGGCACCCTGAACAGCAGTTATCACAGCCGTTACTACATTGGCGGACTGCGTCTGGTGTGAGAATCATAAAATAAACCGCCGTCTCGTTTCACGCGGGGCGGCGTTGTTTTGTCCCTCCGTCCGTCATGGCTTACGCCTTCCCATGTCGCCACCCGGAACGGGGGGAGATGTCACGAAGTGACAGAGGAGGAAAAGCCCCGCCCGGATGAATTACCCGGACGGGGGTTTCGTTATGCGCTCAGGAACGCGTGTTCCGTCGCCTTCAGACTTGCGTCAACGCGTCTTCCGTTGCTTTCCGATTTGCGTCAACGCATATTCCGTGGTCTTACACAAGGCCCTGCGCGAGCATGGCGTTGGCGACCTTCTGGAATCCGGCGATGTTCGCGCCCGCGACCAAGTCGCCCGCGACGCCGTACTGCTCCGCCGCGTCGTGGATGTTGCGGAAAATGTTGACCATAATGCCCTTGAGTTTCGCGTCGACCTCGTCGAACGACCAACTGTAACGCATACTGTTCTGGCTCATCTCCAAGGCGCTCGTAGCGACGCCGCCCGCGTTCGCCGCCTTCGCCGGAGCGAACAGCAGACCCGCGTTCTGGAATACGGCGATAGCCTCGGGACGGCTGGGCATATTCGCGCCTTCGGCTACGGCCATAGCGCCGTTTTTCACGATGATTTTCGCGGTATCCTCGTCAATCTCGTTCTGCGTGGCGCACGGGAGCGCGATGTCACAGGGAATCGTCCAAATGCCCCGGAAGCCTTCGGCGTACTCGCTGCCCGGGACGCGGTCGGCGTATTCCTTAATGCGTCCGCGATGTCCGATTTTGATGTCCTTGACCACGTCGAGCTTGATTCCGTCGGCGTCGTGAATGAATCCGTTGGAATCGCTCATGGCGACGACTTTCGCGCCAAGCGCGGTAGCCTTTTCCGCCGCGAACGTCGCCACATTGCCCGAACCGGAAATGACGACCGTTTTGCCCATGAAACTTTCGCCTTTCATGCGCTTTAACATTTCCTCGGTCAGATAGCACAGGCCGTAGCCCGTGGCCTCGGTACGGACTAAGGAGCCACCGAAATCCAGTCCCTTTCCGGTGAGCACCGCCGCGTCGTAGCTGTCGCGGATACGCTTATACTGTCCGAACAGGTAGCCGATTTCCCGACCGCCGACGCCGATGTCTCCGGCGGGCACGTCCACGAACTGTCCGATATGGCGTTGCAGTTCCGTCATAAAGCTCTGGCAGAAGCGCATGACCTCGCCCTCACTCTTACCCTTCGGGTCAAAATCCGCGCCGCCCTTGCCGCCGCCAATCGGGAGGCCCGTCAGACTGTTCTTGAGAATCTGCTCAAAGCCTAGGAATTTCAGGATGGACAGATTCACCGTCGGATGGAAGCGGAGACCGCCCTTGTAGGGGCCAATCGCGGAGTTGAACTGCACGCGGTAGCCGCGGTTGACGCGCACGTTTCCGGCGTCGTCCACCCAAGGCACGCGGAAGCTGACCGTCCGTTCCGGCTCTACGAACCGCTCGATAAGTCCGGTCTTTTCGTATTCCGGATGTTGAGGGAGCATACGGTCAAGGCCTTCGAGGACTTCTAAAACCGCCTGATGAAACTCCTTCTGCTCCGGGTCGCGTGTTGTGACCTGTTCGTAGACCCGCTTCAAATACGCGCTTTGTAACATGTTGCATTACCTCCAATCGGATAACCTGAAATCGTTTGCAATTATACAGGAAAGGGCGCGTACCGCACAAGAAGGAAATTTCCTGAAATCGTAGGGGAATCGTAAAAAAATTTCCTGAAATTTTCACAAAAACGCCTCCCTGTGACGTTCCGAAAGACAAATCCCGCGCTCTTTGTGTTTCCCGGAAAAACGTCCGTCCGCGCTTCGGAAAGTGGCGGTTCCGGGCGTTTCGTCGAATGTAACAAAACGCGGCACGCAATTTCTCCACGCCGACGCCCGGAATTTCATAATTTGTTCACAATTTTTTCACTACAGGATGTATACTACAAGAGTACAGTTATGTCAAGCAACGGACGGATTTCATAGAATGGAGGTTGTCATTCTGAATATCGCTTATTTTCTTCTCCCCAAAGTGAGCGTGGCCTATCTCTATGAGGACTTCACCTTCCGTCAGGGACTGGAGAAAATGCGCCGCAACGGGTACACGGCAATTCCTGTCATCACGCGGGAGGGACAGTACGCCGGCACGGTCAGCGAGGGCGATTTCCTCTGGCGCCTGCTCGATGAACGCATGGCCCTGCGCTCAGGCTTCCAAACCAACGCGGAACAGTCGCGGATACGCGACATTCTCCGGGTGGACAGCTACCGCCCGGTTCGTATCACGGTCAGCATGGAAGAGCTGATTCACTCCGCGATGAATCAAAACTTCGTCCCGGTCGTGGACGACACCGACCACTTTATTGGCATTGTGACCCGTAAGGACATTCTCCGCTACTTCGCCTACGGGAAAGAACAGGAGGAGCCGCTGGAAAAAATCGTGTGAACATCCGCGCCGAAAGGCCGTTCAAACGCAAGCCCCGGAATCCGGCCCGCGCCGGACGCCGGGGTTTTTGTTTTTCGACGAAAACCGCCCCAAAAATTTCCAAAATGTGCCATTTTTAAAAAATCCTTGCATTTTTTCGGAGAATATGCTATTCTAATCACGGAAAGTTTCCCGGCCCGCACGAAACGGGAAACCTTCGGAATCTCCCCTAGGGAAGTGATGATTTTATGAACCGACGCCTTTTGCCGTTCCTTACCCTGATAGTCACGCTCGCGCTGTCGCTGACGGCCTGCGGCGCGAACATTGGCGTTATCGGCGGCGCGGACGGCCCGACATCCATCTTTGTCACCAACGGAAAGGAGTCCGACACCATCGTTATCGGCCCCAACGGGGAAATCGCCGCGCCGAATCCCGACGCCGACGCGAACGCCGATAACGCGTCTGTCCCGGACGCCGAGGCCCCGTCCGACGCCGACGCGCCCGACGCCGACGCGTCCGACGCCCCGGAAACCTCCGACAGCGCCGCGCAGACGCCCGATAGCGACGACGGCGCCGCCGACGCCGGACAGGTATCCGACGCCGATACGTCCTCCGGCCCCGACGGAATCCGCCCCGCTCCCGACGAACCCCCGACGCCCTTGACGCTCGCGTTACTGTCCGGGCCGTGGGCCGACGCCGTGAAAGCGGAGTTGTCCGCCTTTGAGCAGGGCAATCACGCGGCCTGTCAGGTACGGGAACTCTCCCGCGACGAACTCCGCGACGCTCTCGCGCAGGGCGGCGACGGCTACGACCTCATGATGATTCACAGTTCCAATATGCCGGCGTTCCGGAAAAGCGGCGTCCTTGCCAATCTGAGCGCGTTAGGCTACAAGCCCGACAGCGACTTTATCCCGTCCGTGACGGAAATTTGCACCGACGGGCATACGTACTCCCTCGCGCCGTGGTACGGCAACGCCTCCGTGTTACTGTGCAACAAAAACGCGCTTCTCGCGGCAAATTCGTCTACGGACAGAATCAAAAGCCTTGAAAATATGCTTGCCGTGTGCAAGGCCGCCAAACAGCGCGGCGACATCGGTTTCGCGTATCACGAGAACTTTGAGGACCGCGTTACCCTCGACTTCCTCCCCGTGCTTCGCAGTTTTGACGGCTGGTTTATCGACCGCGACGGCAAACCCTCCATCTATACCAAAAAGTTTCAGGACGCCGTGAACTTTTTCCTTGAACTGACCGCGACCGGAAAATCGCTCTCCAACTCCGACCTGATTGCCGCCGTGGACGACGGACGCGCCGCCATGGGCTTTATCCGTTCCGACTGGTACGCGCCCTCGGCGAAAAGCGCCGCGACGTATCTGGTATTCCCCGGCGCGGCGACATCCGGCGGCGAAACGCATTCCGCCGGAACTTGCGCCATCTGGGGCCTTGGCGTACCCGCAAGCGCGCAACATCCCGAACTTGCCGAACGCCTGTTGGAGTACCTGATAAACCCGAACATCCAAAAGGCGATGCTTCCGTCAGGCGTCACGCCCTGCCGCTATTCCATCCTGCAAGACCCCGAACTGCAAAAGGATTATCCGTGTTTCGGCAAAGTATGCGCCGCGCTGGAAAGCGGTCAGTACGTCCCCGCGCTGACCGAATGGCCGCAGATGTGCGACATTCTCGGGGAGGAACTCTGGAAGGTCATGGCCGGGCGGAAACTGGTCACGGAATGCCTCGCCGACGCGCAGAGCCGTATGGAAACCCTGCTGTCCGCGTAACCCCTCCCCCCTCCCTTTTCAGGGGCGGGAGAACGAATTTTGAAAACGCTTTCAAGTTTCGCCGCCTTTCCCGATTGCGGGGAGGGCGGTTTCCATTCTCGCCGCCTTTCCCGATTCCGGGGAGGGCGGTTTCCATTTTCGCCGCCTTTCCTGTCTTTTGGGGAGGGCGGTTTCCGCGTTTTGTCACCGCCGGACGCCCCGACGCTTATACTGTCCTATGTGACTTCGGTTTTGGAGGGTATGCTATATGCTCTTGGCGTTCCGTCGGGCCGCGCTGGGTACCGGCTTTATATTCCTGATGACGACATTCGGCGCCGCGATAGCGCTGTTTTTACGCGACGAACCGCAACCGCGCTTTCAAAAATCCCTGCTCGGCTTCGCGTCGGGCGTCATGACCGCCGCGTCGGTGTGGAGTTTATTGATACCCGCTATCGAACAGACGGCGGCGGAGGGACGCTTCCCGGCATGGCTTCCCGCCGCGCTGGGTACGCTTCTCGGCGCGGCGTTCCTCTCCGCGCTCGACGCGCTCACGCTTCGCCTCGGGCAAGATTCGCTCTCCGCGTCGCGCCGTCAGGCGCTGTTGCTCGTGACCGCTATCACGTTGCACAACATCCCGGAGGGCATGGCGGTCGGGCTTGCGTGCGCGCTGTCCGCGCAGACCGGAAACGCGGCGGGCGCGGCGGCGTTGGCCCTCGGGATTGGTATCCAGAACTTCCCGGAAGGCGCCGCCGTCTCGTTACCTGTCCGTCAGGAGTGCGGGAACGGGGCGCGGGCGTTCCTATGCGGCGCCCTCTCGGGAGCCGTGGAGCCGCTGTTCGGACTGCTCGTCGTAGGCGCGGCGGCGCTGGCGCGGACGCTTATGCCGTGGCTGTTGAGTTTCGCCGCCGGCGCAATGCTCTATGTCGTCGTGGGGGAACTCGTGCCGCAGGCGCACGGCCCCGCCGGGAATCGCGGCTTTCTGGCGGGCTTTCTGCTCATGATGACCTTGGATGTCGCGCTGGGATAACGGGAATTGCGCCGCTCGTATAAAATTTCGCTTGCTATCCGGCTTTTGTCGTTGTATACTATAGCCGCATGACTTTTGACGCGCCCACGCTGAATGTTTACAATTCCGTCCGCGCCGCGCTTTGCGACGTTCGGCGGCGATTTACCGAAAGGAGTTTGATTTCCCCTATGCGCGATTCTATCACCGTTCCCGCGCTTCTTGACCTGTCCCACACGCTCGCCGCGCCCCTGCTGGAGAAAGTCACGTTTCCTTGGGAGGCGTTACCGCAAATCAGCGCGTTTATACTCTCCCTCATTCCCACGCTGAACGCCGATTATCAGGAAGTCGCGCCGTCCGTATGGGTTCACAAGACGGCGGTCGTGGCGCCGACGGCATATCTGGGCGGCCCATGCGTCATCGGCCCGGAGACGGAAGTCCGCCACGGCGCATTTGTACGCGGTTCGGCGCTGGTCGGCGCGGGTTGCGTCGTCGGAAACTCCGTGGAACTCAAGAACGTGATTCTGTTCGATAAGGTGCAAACGCCGCATTATAATTACGTCGGCGACAGCATTCTCGGCTACCGTTCGCATATGGGCGCGGGGAGCATTACGAGCAATGTCAAGAGCGACAAAACGCTTGTCGTCGTGAAGACGGAACCTCCCATCGAAACCGGGCTGAAAAAATTCGGCGCGATTCTGGGCGACTATGTGGAAGTCGGCTGTAATTCCGTGCTGAATCCGGGCTGTATTCTGGGCCGCCGCGTGAGCGTGTATCCGGTCAGTTGCGTGCGCGGCGCGATTCCCGCCGACAGTATCGTAAAAACGGGCGGCGTTATCGTCACAAGACAAAAGGAATGGGGGAACTCCTGATTATGGGCAAGTATTTCGGCACTGACGGATTCCGCGGGGAGGCGAATAAAAGCCTCACGGCGGACCACGCTTATAAAATCGGACGCTTTCTCGGCTGGTACTTCGGCGAAACGAACCGCCGCGCCGGGAAAGCGGAGAGCGCCCGTATCGTTATCGGCAAAGACACGCGCCGCTCGTCGTATATGTTCGAGTACGCGCTGGTCGCGGGGCTGACCGCGTCCGGCGCCGACGCGTATCTGTTGCACGTCACCACGACGCCTTCCGTGGCGTATATCTGTCGCGTGGACACCTTCGACTGCGGCATTATGATTTCCGCGTCGCATAATCCCTATCAGGACAACGGAATCAAACTGCTCAACAGCAACGGCGAAAAAATGGATGAGGACACTATTTCGCTCGTGGAGGCCTACCTTGACGGACAGGTGGAGGCCTTCGGGCGCACGTGGGTGGAAATTCCGTTCGCCCTGCGGGATAAAATCGGAAGTACGGTGGACTATACCAGTGGGCGTAACCGCTATATGGGCTATCTGATTTCGCTGGGCATGTACTCGTTCAAGGGCAAAACCGTCGCGCTGGACTGCGCCAACGGCGCCGCGTGGGAAGAGGCGCGGGCGGTCTTTGAGGCGCTCGGCGCGAAAACGCTTGTCATCAACGCCAGTCCCACGGGGCTGAACATCAACGAAAACGCCGGTTCCACGCATTTGGAGGGCTTACAGCGTTTCGTCGTGGAACATCAGTGCGACGTGGGCTTCGCCTACGACGGCGACGCCGACCGCTGTCTGTGCGTGGACGAAAAAGGCCAGATTGTCACGGGCGACCATATCATGTATATCTACGGAAAGTATATGAAAGAGCGCGGAAAACTGGTCGTCAACACGATTGTGACCACCGTCATGAGCAATTTTGGCCTCTACAAAGCCCTCGACGCCGCCGGAATCGGCTATGTGAAAACCGCCGTGGGCGATAAGTACGTTTATGACTATATGGTAAAACATAACTGTCGGCTGGGCGGAGAGCAGTCCGGACACATCATCTTCACAAAGTACGCCAATACCGGCGACGGCATTCTCACTTCCCTGAAACTGATGGAAGTCCTGTGCGCGAAAAACTGTCCCATGAGCAAGTTGAGCGAGGGACTGACGATTTACCCGCAACTGCTCGTGAACGTGGAAGTGACCGACAAAGCCGCGGCGATGGCCGATGAGGCGGTACAGGAGAGCGTGAAGAAAGTGGAGGAGGCCTTAGGCGACAGCGGGCGGATACTTGTCCGCGAATCCGGTACGGAGCCGCTTGTACGCGTCATGGCGGAGGCCGAAACCGGGGATTTGTGCTGGCAGTACGTCAATGAGGTCGTAAAGGTGATTAAAAGCCGCGGTTACGCGGTTTCATCCGGCGACCAGTCCTAAAGCGCGCTGTGAAACGCTCCCGGATTAACGCTATGAAAGGCTTTCGGCTTAAATGAATGTGAGGCCCTTTTTGAAGAATCGCAAACCGTTCTACAAAGTCCCGCCCCTGCCGCTCTGGATTTTCTTGACCGTCCTGCCCTTGTTTGCCACGTTCTGTTTTTCCGCTCAGGACGCCGCGCATTCCGGCTCCCTTAGTATGGAGATTTTGCGCGCTCTTCTGCGCCGTTTCCCGTCCCTCTACGCGTTCGGCTCCGCCGCCCAACTGCATAGACTGCTCCGGAAAGCGGCGCACTTTAGCCTGTATTTTATTTTGGGTTGCGGCCTGCGCGGCATGTACACCTATCAGAGACGTTTCCCCGCCGCCCCATGCGTTATCGTCGCCGGGGGGCTGTGCGCCGCGCTGGACGAATTTCATCAGCGTTTTTCGGCGGGCCGCGCTCCCGCTTTGACGGATGTCGGTCTTGATACCTGCGGGGTTATGACGGGCTGTCTGTTCGTTTCGCTTCTGTTCCTGCTGTTCCGGAAACGGCTTGCCCGGAGGCCCTGACGCCTGTCGGCTTTGCGGCTCACAAAAGAACCCCCGTTAAGAGGTGATGAATCTTGGAGTACTTGGAAAGCACGGAAACCGGAAAACTTATCGCGGCGGCGTTGGTCTCCATGATTCCCGTGCTGGAACTGCGCGGCGGCATTCCGTTCGGCGTGGGCCTCGGCCTGCACCCGCTCAAAGCGTGGGCCGTGTGCGTACTCGGTAATATGCTCCCGGTTCCGCTGATTATTGTCTATATCCGGCAAATTTTCCAGTGGCTCCGCGCCACGTTCCCGCCGCTCGAACGCCTGATTGACCGTCTGGAACGGAAAGCCCACTTGAAAGGCCGTACCGTCCTAAAATACCGCTACTTCGGACTGTTTCTCTTCGTGGCGATTCCCCTGCCCGGCACAGGCGGCTGGACAGGCGCGCTCGTCGCCGCGTTCCTCAATATGCGCCTGAAAAACGCGCTGACCTCGATTTTCGCCGGACTTCTCACCGCCGGATTCATCGTCACGCTCCTGACAAGCTCCGTCACCGCGATTCTGGGATGAGCTGTCAAGTCTCAATCATACAGGAGGACAAGCCGCCGTCATGAAAGGAATTTTACTCGCCGCCGGGAAGGGCACCCGGCTGTATCCCATGACGAAACCCGTCTGCAAGCCCCTGCTCCCCATCTATGACAAGCCTTTGATTTACTACCCGCTTTCCATTCTCATGCAAGCGGGCATTTCCGATATACTCGTGATTGTCCCGCCCGGGGAGGAGGCCGCGTTTTCGGCCCTGCTCGGCAACGGTCAGCAATTCGGCCTGAACATCTACTACGCCGTACAGCCCGTGGCGCGGGGTATCGCCGACGCGCTTTTGATTGCGGAGAGCTTCGCCCGGGGCGACCAAGTCTGTCTCGTGCTGGGCGATAACATTTTCCACGCCCTGACGCTCGAACGCACGCTCAAAAAAGCCGTGGAGGAGAATCAGGGCGCGACGGTCTTCGGCTACTGGGTGGAGAATCCGTCGCCGTTCGGCGTCGTGGAGTTCGACGAGAACGGGCGCGCCATTTCCATTGAGGAAAAGCCCAAACATCCCAAGAGCAACTATATCATACCGGGCCTGTATTTCTATGACCAGCAGGCCATGGAAAT
>JAFSOM010000535.1 GCA_017447005.1 Oscillibacter sp. | reverse complement strand
GTCAGGGGCAGATTCTTGCGGTTCACATAGACTTCATCCGCAATCGCCTGAATTTTGGGGTCAAGCGTGGTGTAAATGCGGTAGCCGCGGTTATAAATCCAAGATTCCGCCGTCGTGCGGTCAATGCCGTACTGCGACACCAAATCCGCCGCCACGTCGTTGAAAACTTGGTCCATGAACCACGAATTATACTCCTGCTTTCCCGTTCCAAGGTCAATATCCTGCGCGTTTCCTTTTCGCTCCACGAAATGCAGTTCTTCCGCCTTTGCCGCGTCGCATTCCTCCTGCGTCAGAAACGACAACCCCAATTCCTCTTCATACATCTCCTGTAGGTCGTACATCCGCTGTAGAATCATTTCCTGCCGCTTCTTATTCATTTCACGCGGCGTACTTTCGATGGGATTTCCATTCTCATCCGTTGTCTTTACGGTGATGTTGTACATAGGCCCGTACATGGACGGGTTGTTGGTAATGGCGATAATGCTGGCGCATTCGGCTATGGAAAGGTCTGCGGCGTCCTTGCCAAAGTAATACTGCGCCGCCGTCTGCACGCCGTAACAGCCCATGCCGAAATAAATCGTGTTCAGGTAAAGCTCCAGAATTTCCTGTTTCGAGTGATTCTTCTCAAATTCCAGCGCCCGGAAAATTTCCGTAACCTTCCGGTTGACTGTGTTCTCGTTGGAACCCGTCATGTTTTTGAGCATCTGCTGGGTAATCGTCGAGCCGCCGAAACTGCTCCGCATACCCATGGACATAATGACCGCGCCGCCCGTGCGTTTCCAGTCCACGCCCTTGTGCTTAAAGAAACGGTGGTCCTCAATGGCTACCGTCGCCTGACACAGCCCCCGGGCCATCTGGTCGTATTTGATGAGAATCCGGTTTTCGGTACTGTGCAGAATCTTATATTCTACCCAGCCGTCATTCTCCGTTACGTCGTCGTCGTGATAGTAAATAATGGAACTCTGGTTCAAGGTGTAGTCGTCGGGGTCAACTATCAGCGACGGCCCCAAGGACTTATGCACGTAGGTCATGAAAATCAGCGCGAATGTGACCGCCGTGCAGATTCCAATCAGGCAGAGCGTGCCCAGAAGAAAGAACAGCTTGCCGAAGATTGCCCCGATAATTCCCAGCGGGCCGCGTCTGCGCCGACGCCGCGTCGGGGTAGTCTGTTCGTCCAAAAGAATTTCGCCTCCCTTGCGTTCATTCGCGGATTGTCCCGCGTTCCTATGTCGCTTACGCTTCAATACGGCTTTGCGCCGTCCCGTATGCGTTTCGCGTTTCGCACGGCTTGCGCCGTCCCTATATGGTTTTATTTTCCATCTGTTCAGGTCATTTCCTGATAACCGTCTTATTTTACACGCTTTCCGCGCCGATGTCAACAACGGCCCCGGAAAAATTCCCGAAAATCTCCGCGCCCCCCGTCCGGGAGGCTGTCAAGAAACAAAAATGTACAAAAATTTCCGTCTTTTTGTCAAAATTCCCCCTTGCTTTTTTTCGCGCCATCTGTTAAAATAGCCTAAACCATGAGAGAGGGACGTTAGAACGCCGTCCGGCTTCCCTCCCGTACAGGAGGCGATACCCGTTGAGCGACGATTTCGGGCCTACCTTTATCTCCGTCACCGACGAGAACGGAGAGGAAATCACGCTGGAATATGTCGACACGCTGGAATATAATGGAACGACGTATACCGCGTTCTTCCCCGCCGAAGTCGAGGGAGAGGAAACCGCCGAAGAGGAATCCGGCCTTGTCATTCTCAAGACGATTCACGAGAACGGAGAGGAGATTCTATCCACGCCCGACAGCGACGACGAACTCAACGCCGTGTACGACCTTTTCATGGAACAACTGCTCGACAGTCTCGACGACGAGGACGAGTAAGCGCGTTTCCCGACACCGGAACGCGTAAGCGGTTGGCGATAACCTTGTAAAATGCCCTGCGGGGTTTGTGACGGGCCTTTTTTTAACCCACATTTTGTTATACGGGACGCCAACTCGATTCGCGGTTTGCAGGCCTCCCGGCGCCATACGGCGTTGGACGTTGGAAGCGATAAAGCGGATTGGAAGCGACCCACCTGCTGGTTATGTGGCAGGTTATAACGAGGTTCGCACGGCCACTGCGGGGTATTTGTCCATGGGCGGTTCGCCGCGCACGGGCGCCAGATATGGCTGAACGCGCCGGAGGATTTTTATCCCCCGACGCGGCTTTTTTATTGATAACGGTATTGCAGTCCGGCGTACTGGTTGACGCAACTCCAGAACAAATCCTGACTGCGGAACTCCATCAGACAGGCGCCGTCCTTCTCGTGGAATGATACCACCTTTTGACGATTGTCAATCCATACGCGCCATATGATGTCCTGATTGCGCGTCTTTTCCCGCGCCTGTTCCATTGCCGACGCTCCTTTCTATCGCCGTTCGTTACGTCTCCGCCGCCTCCGCAGTCAGACGCGCCTTGACCGCCGCTATATCGCCCTTCAACGCCTCCCACGCGTCCGGATGTTCCACGTAGTACAGCGGACACAACTTGCCCGTCACGTCATAATGCCGTATCACGTCCTCCTGCGGGTCGAGCGCGAACTTCCAGCATAGCCAGCCGGTCAACTCCGCGACGCGCTGATAGGTCATATCGTTAAACTGTCCGCCCTTGTCCGGGTGACAGACTTCTATTGAAATTGTGTCGGCGTTGCGGTTGTTCGACGCATACGCGATTTCCGTCAGCGGCACGCACTGCAACGCTTCGCCCTGTAAGCCTACGATAAAGTGACTGCTCGCGTAAGTCCCGTTTTGACCGTCCGCAAGGCCTTCAAAATAATTCCGGTTCGCGTTCGCCGTTGACCCCGGATTCCCTACATAATGAATCACAACGCCGTCAATCTTGCGCAGGTACGTTCCCGGACGGGAATAGGGATTCTTCGTCAGAAAGTCCTCCCGCACGTACTCCGGCATTTCGATTTCCGCGCCGGGCAGCCATGACGGGTACTCGCCGCCCGTGCGCGCTTCCCGGACGCGGATATTACAGGACGCAATCAGGGAAAGCGTCAGCACGACCCACGGTAACAGAGCGCGGAGCGGCCCGCGTTTCCGGCGCGGCGGGACGGCGGAAAATCCGTCGCCCCCGTTGGATAGCGTCACCATATCCAACCGCCCCGCCGTCAGCTACCCATAGACGACGCGGCGGAACTCTCCGCGGGCGTCTGCGGGGCGCTGTTCGGATTGTTATTCGCCGCGCCGGGATTCGTCACGGGTTCCGTAACGGGCGCGGGTTGCGGCGTTACGGTTTCCCCTTCCGGCGCAGTTTCCGGCGTCACGCTCTCCGCTTCCGGCGGAATCGTTTCTGACGGAGAGTCGATAGGCTCCAATGTCGCCGCGTCCAACTCTACCCCCGCCATGTCCGGCGGATACTTCATCATCCTGTCGCGCTCTTCCCAGATTTTTTGCATTTCCGCCTGCGTCACGAGGTCGCCGTCCTCCAGATAACCCATCTTTTTCAGACAGTTTATCGTGTTCGTCATGCCCGGACGGAGATACACCGTGATGTTGTCCATGCCTCTGGACGCTAATTCCTCCACGTCGTTGATACTGTACCAGAAAAACATGCTGACGGCGTAGGTGGTATTGTCCTCGTCGAACCAGTCGTATTGCCCCCACGTCCCCGCTTTGGCGTCGTCCGCTATAGCCGCCAGTACTTCCGACAACTCCCGACTGCTGAACTCAAAGCCGTCGTCACGCTTTTGAATGTTGATGTTGCCGTTTTCAATGATAAAGCGCGGGTCGTCGAAGCGCAAGCGGCGGAGTTTCATTTCCGTACTGTTGATGAACCGGTCAAGCGCGTTGTCATACGTCCCCGGCTCCTCCATGCGGTCTTTTGTCAGATACAGGAAGTAATTCCGGTCAACGTTCAACCCGTTTTTCAGCAAATAGGTTACGCGGAACGTCACGTAGGTGGATTTCTCAAAGTCCCCGGAATCTTCTATCGTGCGGGCGTTCATCATCTTCTGCGCGTAATTTTTCTCGGCGATAATCGCCTTGTGCACGTCGCGCAGTTCCTCTAAAACGTCGGCGTCCTCGTCGGGGAACAAGTAATACGTGTTATTCGCCGCGTAGAGCCGCACATACTTCACGCTGTCCGCCGACGGCACGCGCTTCGCCACGCCCAGCATATCGAACCCCACGACACAGCACGCAATCACGCAACCCGCCGCCACTATCGCCGCGCCGCGCTGACTTCCCTTGAATACCCGCAACGTTTTCGCCAGTAACATCGACGCGCCGTAATAGCCGATAAGCCCCGCTATCAGCATACAGAATATCAGCGGCAGAATACGGTACGGGTCTTGGTCAAGGTCGAAACTGTTGAAGATGATGATATAGAGCAGTTGACCGCCGCCCAGCGCAAGCAACGCCGCGATACCGTAACGGAATACGGGACGGCCCCAGCCCATAGCGATAACTTCCCCGGCGCATTCGCTCTTGCGGTAGCGGTACAGCATATAAGCCACGCCCAGTAACGCAAGCCCTACGAGCGCATAGACCGCAATCAGCCAGCCCTTTTCCAGCGTCACGGACGCTAAAACGCTCTCCGTTATATTCGGTTGTCCGGGCACGGGGATTTGCGTATAGGTTCTGTTTATCTTGACGTTCTTGATAATGTAGACCGTCGGAGAAAGCCAGTCCGCGACGCCCGTATAGATATGGGACAGCCCGAATATCAGATTGGAGGAAAGCGTGCCTATGAGGGCTTCCAGCAGGGGCGCAAGGAAGTGGAACAGGAAATAGAGCAGGGGCAGGGCGAAAACATTTCCCGTGATGAACGCCGCCGCCGTCGCGGAGGAGAAGTAAAACAGTCCCTCTCCGGCAACGCACAGTATCGTAACGAACAGCGGCCCCGCTGAGAACGATTTCGCCACAATCGACAGTATCACGCAAAACAGCGCCGTCACCGCCCACGGAATAGCGACCATTGTCAGGCCGGAAAGGAAATTCGTCACGAACAGTCCCTCGCGGCTGATGGGCAACGTGTGCATCATGCCCACGCTCCGGGCGTTGTAAAGGTAACTCCATACCGCCATAGCGCACAGGATACAGTAGCACAGCAGGACAACCGGCGCAAAATAGACGATAGCGTTATAGTATACCTCCTTAAACTCCAAGGCCGTCGTTTTCAAGTCCCCGTTCAGGCACATCATGATACCGGAAATCGGAATCAGCGCGCCGAAAAACGAGGTCAGCCCCCACAAAGGCCAGAACCGCGTCAGATTCTTGCGGTAGAGCGTGGGATTAAAGAAGGATGTCTTTAACTTCATAGTCTACCCCTCCCAACTCATAGATGAAAATCTCTTCCAGCGTCAGCGGCAAGGCCTCCATGACGATAGGCTGATAGACCGCTATCCGCTCTTCGGCCTCCGCCGCGCTCATGCGCATGATGATGGTATGCACCCGGCCCGTTTTCGACGCGTGAAGCGCGCCCAAGTCCGCCGGGACTTCCGTCACGCCCTCCGGAAAGACCACCTGCAACTTGACCATGTTGTCCTGCAACTGCTCCAGACTGCGTTCCAGCAACACTTTCCCATGGTCCATAATGCCCACGTGGTCGCATACGTCCTCCAACTCACGGAGGTTGTGCGAACTGACAAGCACCGTCGTGCCGTTTTGCGACACGTCGCCCATGACAAGAGACCACACTTGACGCCTCATGACGGGGTCAAGGCCGTCTACGGGTTCGTCGAGTATCAGGAAATCCGGCATACAACACAGCGTCAGCCAGAAGGCGACTTGCTTTTGCATTCCCTTGCTCAAACGCCGTATCACGCGCTTTTCGTCTATCTGAAAGACTTCCTTCAGTTTCTCGTAACGCTCCATGGAAAAGCGCGGGTAAAATCCCCGGTAGAACTTCATCATGTCGCGCACCGTGGACGGGTTAAAGTAAAACCAGTCATCGGGAATCGCGGCGATTTTCTCCTTTAACGCCGGATTTTCCCACACGTTTTCGCCGTTCATCTGCACCGCTCCGGCGTCCTGACGGTAAATGCCGGTGAAATGCCGGATAATCGTCGATTTTCCGGCGCCGTTCGGCCCCACAAGCCCGTAAACGCTCCCGGTCGGCACGGTCAGCGACGCGCCATCCAACGCCCGGAAACCGTCAAAGAGCTTGACAACGTTTTCCGCCTGTATCATGCGTTCTCCTCCTCCTTATCTTTATCCCCTGCGGCGTTCGCCGTATCGGTTTTTCCGTCCGCGTTCGCCGTATTCGTCGCGCTATCGGCTTTCGCCGCGTTCGCCCGTTCCGGCACGCGTTGGATTAACGCTATCAGTTCCGCGTCCGTCGCGCCCAGATACTTTAACTCCGCCGCTAACGCGCATAAACGTTCCTGCAACTCCTTGCGACGCTTTTCGCTCATGTCCGCGCCCGCCGTGACGAAACTTCCCTTTCCCGGTACGGAGTAACAGTATCCCTCGCGTTCGAGTTCGGCATACGCCCGTTGAATCGTGTTCGGGTTAATCGACAACTGCGTCGCCAGCGTCCGCACGGACGGCAAACGCTCTTCGGGTTCCATCGCGCCCGTGACAATCAGCCGCTTGAAAGCCTCCTGTATTTGTTCGTAAATGGGCCGGGAGTCACGATAATTCAGGGTAATCATCTACGCCCCGCCTCCCTTCTTAAAAATTCACCTGCCCGCAATCGTCAGCGCCATCGCCGCCAGCGATACGACCGCCAGCAGTCCCGCCACGTAAGCCCGCAACGGTATTACGGATAACATACGCATTCCCCCTCTCTACTTGCGGTTCAGCGCCGCCGCGAACGCCACGATAATGGCAATGACCGCCGCCGCGCCAATTCCTACGACAATGCCAAATGAGGTAGCCATTTCCCACGCCTCCTGACTGTGTTACGCGTATTAACTGTATTAGTTGTCTTAGTACGGTTAGGATAGCATAGAATCCCGCGCTTGTCAAGAGGGAATCTGAAATTTTTTTCGGCGCGAAAAAACCGTGACGGCGTTCGCTCCGTCACGGTTCCTGATTCGCTATACGGTTTTCTTACGACTGTTTGCGTTTCGCCTTGGACTGTCCGCGAATCACCGCCGCGACAATCAGCACGAACAGTACGACCGCCGCCCACGGTATCAGGTGACGTATCATCGCGGCCTGTCCCGCGCCGCCCGGTATGACGCAATAGGTGCCGCTGTCGCCCTGCATATTGACAAGCAGATAATGTCCGTTCGTCTCCGCGCCGACCGTGCGCCAACGGCTGTCACGGAATCTCCATACCGCCGCCTGTCCGCCCGTCGAGTTGAACAGGCGTAAGGGGACAATGTCGTCCTCGGTCAAATCCGCGCCCTCTATGCGGATGTCCATTACCATGGCGTCGGCTCCCGTAGGCGCCCCGACTTCGCTTTCCGTCACGTTCAAGACCGTTTCCCGCGTGAAGTTCCCTTCCGCCAATACTAGCGCCTGTTCGCCCGATTTCACGTCGCTCGCCACCATGGTTATCCAAGGCTCGTAAACCGGCTCCAAGGTGATGTCGGGATGTAACCCGGACGTATCGAACGCGGGCCAGTAGCCGTGTAAATTACTCTTTTCTGGGATTTCCGGCGGTACGATTCCGCTCAAGTCGTCGCCGTACTCGAACGGTATGCGCTCCACTTCCACGCCGTCAATAAGGAAGACCACCGCGCAGACGGTGAACTTTTCCGGCGGCGCGCCCTCCACTAATAACGTCTCCCACGACGCCGGCTCCGCGATTCCGATATAGCTGATACCGTCAATGCCGCCGACGCCGTTGTCAAGGAAGAGATTCCCCTGTATGCGCCCGTCGGCGGGGTTGGCGTTCCCGGCGATGGAACCGATGGACTGCATACCGTCGGCCATCGTGGTAAACGTGGGAATGGCGCGGCAGTTCTGCAACACGTCCGCCTGACCCGCGATACCGCCTACAAAGCGTTCCCCGGACAGCGTACAGCGGCTCCAGCTCTCACGCACGATTCCGCCGGAACGTCCGGCAAGGCCGCCGACGTAGCCGCCCGCCGTACTCTTGACGCCGCCGTAGTTCTCGCACGACACCAGCGTGCCAAGATTCATACGGCCCACAATGCCGCCCGCGTAGTCTTTGCGCGTCGTGACGGCGCCCTCGTTGCGGCAAGCCTGTATAACGGCGCGGGTTTCCAACGTACTCCCGAACGTCTGCGGGCCTGTGATGTCGTCCTCGGGGTCAAGGTCGTACTCAATGCCAATTATGCCCGCGATTCCTCCGGCGTTACGGTCGGCCTCCAGCGTCCCGATGTTGACGCTCTCCGTAATTTTGCCCAAGCGCGTCCCGGAAACGTCATGGTCGGAAACGTCGGTCACGATGGTGTCCGCGCCGACTGTGCCCGTACTGATGTTTTCCAGCGTCCGAACCATGGCCTCCGAAACCGCGGTCAACTGCTGACTGATTCCCTGTAAATTCGCCGACACGCTTTCGCCCATACGGTTGACCGCTAAGGTCAGGGCGTCGGCGCTGTTCGTCAGCGTACCCAAGGCCGTGTAGAGGGAGTTACCCGTACTGCGCAACTCCTCCACGTTACTGGTCACTTTGACGCTGACAGGCCCCGTGGATTGCAGGTCGGAGACCGCCCGGTAGAACTCCGTATAGCCTGATTCCAAATCCTCGCCGATACCGACGATATAATCCACGGCGTCGGCCATTTGCGACATAGGGCCTATCAGACGCCCGGACGGGTCCTCCAAATTGCGTAACGCCGACGCCAAATCGCCCGCCGCGTCGGGCAGTTTCCGCACCGCGCTTATCAGCGAATTTCCCGGCTGACGCAAATTCCGTAAGCCCTGCTCTATCGCGTCCCAGTCCACGCTTGACCTCTGCGCCACGTTTGCGATACTGTCGCCCATCGTGCGCAAGGTCGACACTTGGTCGCGCAATGACGCGTTCACGCGGCCTAAGGCGGATTGCGCGTCGTTGATGTTGAGCGGAAAGCCCCGGTTCAACGCGTTTCCCATGGCTTCCAGCGCGTTGCGGCGCTGCGTTTTGGCCTCCGCCACCGCGCCGATTCCGTCCGATAACGTCCATAACGCGTTTTTCTGGGCGGCGTCGTCCTGTACGAGTACGGCGCTTTCCAGTTCCTCCATGCCGCTCTGCAAGCGGGAAATCGCCTCGGTTAGTTCTTCGGTCGCCGAACGCAACTCTTCCGCGCCGTTCCGCAACGCGTCTATGGTATCCGGCTCTAGGATTCCGGTATCGTCCAGCGCGTCGATTGAGAGGTCAAAGAGGCCTTCGGCGGTCGCGGCGCGGGTAGTAGCGCCGGAAAAGGTGGTCAAAGATAGCTTGATTCTGTCCAACGCGCCCGTCACCGACGACGCGATAGAGCGGATATTTGTCACGGTCGTTTCGCGGCTGT
>JAFSOM010000534.1 GCA_017447005.1 Oscillibacter sp. | reverse complement strand
GGAGATTCTGTACGGTCACTTGCTCGACGCCCATGTGTCCGGCGCCGATTTTG
This sequence comes from Oscillibacter sp., assembly GCA_017447005.1. Lineage (GTDB taxonomy): Bacteria > Bacillota > Clostridia > Oscillospirales > Oscillospiraceae > Oscillibacter. Next base: position 3,660 of record JAFSOM010000534.1, on the reverse strand, counting down.
CCCTTGAACACGCGGGACGGGTCGGTAGACGGCCCCATGGAGCCGGGATGACGCCCTACCGGGCCGCTGCCGTGCGTCTCCTTGAGGCGGTGCGCCCCGTGACGCTTCACGACGCCCTGATAGCCGTGGCCCTTGCTCGTTCCGGTTACGTCCACGAAGTCCCCCGCCGCGAACGTGTCCGCTTTCACGAGGTCGCCGACGTTCAGTTCCGCGGCGTTGTCAAGTTTGAACTCGCGCAGATACTTTTTCGGGCCGACGCCCGCTTTTTTCAGATGTCCCATCTCCGGCTTGCTGAGTTTGCGTTCCGGCACGTCGCCGAAACCAAGCTGTACGGCCTCGTAGCCGTCCTTCTCAACCGTTTTCTTCTGGACAACGGCGCACGGCCCCGCCTCAATGACAGTGACCGGAATCACTTTGCCGTTCTCGTCAAAAACTTGGGACATCCCCACTTTTTTGCCGATAATCGCTTTCATCGCTCTTCCTCCTTGGATTCAGGTTATTGGTCGTTTCAACTCACGCCCTGAAATTAGGGCGAACGGCTTTTCAAAGCCGCGCTCTACAATGAGAGCTTCCCGTTAAATTCCAAGCCGACGAGTATCTTCAACGACTTGACCCCGCCCGTACCGCTTGCGCCGTCGGGCGATTGGCAACTATATATAAAGGTGTGGGGCGCGACGTTCCGTCACAGCTTCACATTGAACTCCACGCCGGCGGGAAGTTCCAGCGCCATGAGCGCTTCCACCGTCTTGGGCGTGGAATTGGTGATGTCAATCAGGCGCTTATGCGTCCGGCGCTCGAACTGCTCGCGGCTGTCCTTGTACTTATGGACGGCGCGCAGAATCGTGACAACTTCCTTTTTCGTGGGCAGAGGGATGGGGCCGGACACCGCCGCGCCCGTGCGCCGCGCCGTCTCCACGATTTTTTCCGCGCTCTGGTCGATAACCTGATGGTCATAGGCTTTCAGCCGAATGCGGATTAACTGTTTTTGAGCCATGATGTTGATTCCTCCCTGATTGATACAGAAGAATACGCCGAGCCATGACGGGCGAAAAATCTGTCCGCTAATCCGTGCGTGTCATTCCGGGCAATAAAAACGCCCGGCGCGGGAAAACTCCGACCGGTCAGAACATGCCGCGACGCGCAAAGCGGACGCGTAAGGCCGCAATGCGTCGAACAAGCGCACAGATTCGTACTCAGCCGCCCGATTGATTCGGACATACTCCCCGGAAGTTACCTCGCGCTGGCGAGCAATCTCCCGGTTCATCGCGTGTCGGCGTGACGGTTCCCGTCAGCAGACTAAGGTAGTATAGCGGAAAAAAATCCTCCTGTCAAGAGGTTTTTCGCCTTTCGCATGGAAAAATTTTACCTGAGCGGTTGAGCCGTCCGAAGCCCTCCCCTCCCCCTCTGTCGCTACGCGAGATTCTCCCCCACTTTGTGGGGGCGACAAGGCGGGGGAGCGCTTTTTGTCGCAACGCTGACAGGCTTATGTCGCCCCCCGGAACGGGGGGAGATGTCGCGCAGCGACAGAGGGGGGCGAACTCCACGCCTTGCCAACGATTCCTACACGCATACAGGAAAAATTTTGCTAGGCGCCGCCCCTTGATTTTTACGCCGGATATGGTATGATGTTTCCCGCCCGCACGGATTCGGAATCGACAGGAGGGACGGCATGGAACGGAAATGGTGGCACGGCGAAACGGCCTATCAGATTTACCCGAAAAGTTTCCGCGATACCAACGGCGACGGAATCGGCGACCTTCGGGGCGTCATCCAAAAACTCGACTACTTACAGGAATTGGGAATCGGCGTTCTCTGGCTCTCCCCGGTCTACGCGTCCCCGCTGGCCGACCAAGGCTACGACATCTCCGACTATTACCGCATTGACCCCCGTTTCGGGACGATGGACGACATGGACGAATTAATCCGGGAGGCCAAGCGGCGGAATATCGGGATTGTCATGGACCTCGTGGTGAATCACTGTTCCGACGAACATGAGTGGTTTCGGAAAGCTTGTCAAGACCCCGACGGGAAATACGGGCGCTACTTCTACATTGAGAAATGGACGGAGGGCGAACCGTTGCCGTGCAACTGGCGCAGTTACTTCGGCGGCCCGGTGTGGTCAAAGCTCCCCGGACATGACGACCGCGTATATCTCCACCTGTTCCACCGCAAACAGCCCGATTTGAACTGGGAAAACCCGGAAGTCCGCCGGGAAATCTATACTATGATAAACTGGTGGCTGGACAAGGGCCTCGCCGGATTCCGCATTGACGCCATTATTAATATCAAGAAGGCGTTGCCGTTCCAAAATTACCCCGCAGACCGCGACGACGGACTCTCCAGCGTGGACAATATGCTCTTTGAGGCGGAAGGCGTCCTTGACTTCCTCAACGAGATGTCCGACGAGACGTTCCGCAAATACGACGCCTTTACCGTCGGGGAGGTGTTCAACGAGAAACCGGAGGAACTGCCGCTCTTTATCGGCGACCGCGGATGTTTCTCCACTATGTTCGACTTCGCGGAAACCGTGCTGAACCAAGGCCCGGAGGGCTGGCACGTGCAGAAACCCGTCACGGCGGAACAGTACAAGGCGGCCTGTTTCGCAAGTCAGCGCAAAGCGCGGGACGTGGGTTTCCTGTGCAACATCATCGAGAACCACGACGAGCCGCGGGGCGTGTCGCATTACCTGCCCGCCGGAACCTGCGCGGGGCCTTACGGCGCGGCGGCGAAAAAAATGCTGGGCGGCTTGAATTTCATGCTGCGCGGCCTGCCCTTCCTCTACCAAGGACAGGAAATCGGTATTGAGAACGTCCGCCGCGAACGGATTGAAGAGGTGGACGACATCGCGGCGCGTGACCAGTACCGCGTGGCGCTGGCGGCGGGACTGTCCCCGGCGGAGGCCATGGAGAGCGTCAACCGTTTTTCCCGCGATAACGCCCGGACGCCCTTCCAGTGGGACGCGTCCGACAACGCCGGATTCAGCGTCGGCGAACCGTGGCTGGCGGTCAATCCCAATTACCGCGAAATCAATCTGGCGGCGCAGCGCGGCAACCCCGATTCCGTGTGGAACTTCTACCGCGCTTTAATTGCCCTGCGGCGCAATCCCGACTACCGGGAAACCGTCGTCTACGGCGAAACGGCGCCGTATCTTCCGGAACGCAAAAACCTGATGGCGTATTTCCGGCGCGGCGAATCGCAAACCTTGCTGGTTATCGGCAACTTTCAGGCGGCGGAACAGGACATCCCGCTTCCCGGAAACGTCCGGCGCGTGGCGCTGAACAATCTGCCGGAACTTTCCATCGCGTCCGGCGTCCTCCACGCGCAAGCCTTTCAGTTCGCCGTTCTGGAAATATAGCCGCGGTATGCGTAAAGTTTTCGTTGGCGCGGCGAAAATAGCGTCTTGCCAACGATTGCTACACGCATACGAACGCGACCGGGTCAAATTTTTTCTTGACATGAGGGGGAAAATCGTTTACAATCAGCAAGAACGGCGCTTTATATGGATAAGTCACGAAAAAATTGCGGAAATGTCAAATTTTCTCTGTAATTTCTCTATTTAGCGTTCAAAACGTATCTTTTACAAATGGATACGCAAATCCGTTCCTGAACTTACTTTTCTTCCAAAGAGAGGCGATTCAAATCATGGAATTAAACTCCGCG
>JAFSOM010000533.1 GCA_017447005.1 Oscillibacter sp. | reverse complement strand
CTTTCATGTTGCGATAGTACCTTCCTTTCCTGCGCGTTCCGCGCATATGATTTCGCTTGCGCGTACTGTTATTTGTTCCGTATCACGTCTCCTTTCCATACCCGAAAGCTGGACAGCACTTTCTGGAAAACGAACCCCCTCTACTAATAGGAGAAAACAAAGGGGTTTAGCGGAACCATTTTTCGGAGAAATTTGAAAAAATCTCAGAAAATTTTATCCGCGCCGGGGAGCGGGAAGCCTCCCGAAAATTGTCCCTCTACCAATAGGAGAAAACAGAGGAGTTTAGCGGAACCATTTTTGAAAAGAATTTGAAAATTTTCGATTTTCCCTGAGAGGAGGACTGTCCGTTGCCGGACTTTGAAACTTTGGGAAAAAGAGCGGAACGGGAACTCGCTGCCGAACGGGATGAGGAACTGGAACGCCTGATTTATGAGGACGAGCAAAAACTTGCCGGGGAATCCTCGAAAAAGAAACGGCTTCGGCGCGAAATTGAGGCGGAGTCGCTGGCGCGGATGGAGCGTCTCGCAAAAACGGAGGACGATTTTCGGGAAGTGACCAGACAATGGGACAGGCGGGAGGAAAACGGCGACCGCAGATTCCGCTACCATGAAACCGTCCGGGGCGACGTGCCGTTAGAGTACGGAATGGCGAAATCGTCCCATGTGTTCCCGGCTAATTTGAACAGCCCGTACTGGAAAGCCGTCCGGAGAGGGGACTATCTGGAACTGATTTTTGACTGTCCCTTTGAAATCGAACAGGTCACGTCCGACCCGTTCGTCTCGTCGGTTCTTGGGGATTTGAAAGACGAGTACAGGGAACTGCTGTGCTTCCTCTGCGTCCGCAAATACAGTACGGAGCGTCTGGGAAAAATGATTGGGCAAACAGACCGAAACGTCCGTAAGAAAATGAGCCGTCTGCTTGCGCGTCTGCGCAAAAAGCTGTTCCGGCGTCTCGCAGAACACAGGAACAGCGGCGGAACCCTGACGAAAAGACAGCGGGAATTTATGGACGCCTACCGGAAAGGACATTTTAAGGAAGAGGAGGAGCGGGAAGATGAAACGCCTGTTTGAGCATTCCAGCTTTTACTGGGTGCGCTACGACCGTTACGAATTGAGACGCGACGCGAACTCCCTCCTTTATATTACGCCAGCCGCGAACGCAAAGCCGGAAATCTACAATCCCTTAAAAGTTTCCGAACAGATTACGCTGGACGCTTTGAAAGTCGGCATGAGGTGCATGAATCGTCAGCCAACCGCGCGAAAACGTGAGGCGGTGACGAGTTTCGTACATAAATACGGGCTTCTCGGACTGATGACCGCTCTGCCGACCACGCCTTATTTTATGGACTACGAGGCGGTCTACCTGTTCAGGAACCACTTTATCAAAGAGGAAGCCATGCCAACGAAAGATTACCTCTCGAATTTCTTTCCCTTTGGGAAACTTGACATCGAAAAGAGCGGAACGGAGTACGAGTGGAATATTGAGGGCGACCGGACTATGCGGGCGCTTGCCCTGACTTTCTCGGAAGAGCCGACGGCAATGAACATGAGTTTTCAGAGGCGGTACGCCGAGCGTTACGACTGGCTGGTGACGCAGTTCCGGGATTTGACGTTCAACCTGCTGGGCGCGTTCCTGTACGGCGAGGACTATAAAAAGCTGGACGAGGACGGGCGAAGGTTGTACCAAAGAGGAATTGCGGCGTTCGGAAGCGTTGCGCCGACTTATCACATCTCCCTGCTGGACAGGCCCGTGCTGGTATGGGACTTCTACTCCCTGCTTTCGGAACTTCAGATGGTTTCCTCCGTGATGCTGACGGACGAAGAGCGTCCCGTCCGGTTGTGCCGGGAGTGCATGGAGCCGTTTGTCGCGGACAGTCCGGACGCGTTCGTGTGTCCGGATTGCGGAAATCGGCGTAAGAATCCGCATGGAAAATAATCGGGCAAACGAAAGGAAGGATTCCCAATGGCGACCGTATCAAAAGGAAACTGCTACCTCTGCGGAGCGGAACTCGGCAAGACGGCGATGAAAAACCACATCCTGAAAAAGCACGGCGAGGGGGAACAGGAGTGCGTCCTTCTGAAAATTGAAGGCGCGTATGAGAAGAATTACTGGCTCTACGTCGATATGCCTCCGAAGAGTTCCCTGTCCTCGCTTGACCAGTTTCTGCGGGACATCTGGCTGGAGTGTTGCGGCCACATGAGCGCTTTCCGCGCTGGCGGAGGCAGGTGGGGAGAGGACATCGGCAAAAGCCGCAAGGTCGGTTCATTTGAAATCGGCGACAAGATTGTTCATGAATACGATTTCGGCAGTACGACGGAGACGCTGATTACATTCGTGGGCAAGACGAAACGTCCGCCGCAACGGAAGGCCGTCCGTCCGCTGGCCCGCAACGTCCCGCCGAAGTTTCCCTGCGCGGACTGCGGCGCGGAGGCGGCGTACATCGACACGGAGGCCATGTACGATTCCGAAAATCCGTTCTATTGCGAAAAGTGCGCGGAAAGCCGTGACGAGGATATGTTGCTTCCCGTAACCAATTCTCCCCGTATGGGCGTGTGCGGCTACTGCGGGGATCAGGATACCTTCGCGTTTTCCTCCCTGCCGTTCGGGGACGAACGGCCCTGACGCTAACCTTGGCGTAATCCCGCGATAAGAAACGGGCAGTCCGGGCGGAAATCCGCGCTTTACGGCTTTCCCGCCTGAACTGCCCTTGAAAGTTGCCTGTTTTCGTTAGTTTAGGCTCATATCCCCTCCTTTTGGCTGACGCCGCGCATTCGCCGCAAATGAGCGGAAGTCATTTTGTATTTGGGGTATCATTTCTCCCCTTCATAATATACAACCTGTGACTGCTTCCTGCTACTTCTCACCGAAGGCGCCGAGCAATCGACATACGCCGGACTGGAATGCAGGTATGTGCGCGAGCGCTACGAGAGAGACAAAAGCGTAACGATTGCACCCTTCCAACTGACGGAAACTCCCTGTCCCCCAGGCGAGATACTTTACTGTATTTATGACGCCAATCGTCTTTCGCCCCCAAAAGATTACGATGAAGAGCAATGCGCGGCGTGGATTGCGGAGAAAGTCGCCGGAGACGATGCAACGCGATGCGAACCTCCGGAAGCCGCCGAAACTCCCGAAAGCCAGCTGTTCGCCGAGCAGATTCTCTACTTTCCCTGCAACGCGCCGCCGTTTGCTGACGCGGGCGGAGCCAATTCGCCCTATCTTATCTCCGGCAGTCAGGAAGCGTGCGGCGTCCCTTGGTACGCCTTCCTTCCCATCCGGACGG
>JAFSOM010000532.1 GCA_017447005.1 Oscillibacter sp. | reverse complement strand
CTGCCCGACCCCGCTCAGGCCGTCTCTCTTCCTGCCCGTTCCGGCAAAGTGACGCCCCTTTTCAATGCCCTCCGTCCCTTCTGGCCCAAAAGTCCTACAATAACTTGACACCGACCTTCCCCCTGTCCCCCTTCCCTTTCAGGGACGGGGGAACGGAATCCGAAAGGGCGATAATAAAGACAAATTTCGCTTGGAAAGGCTCTCAGAATTTGTTTTTCAGAGATTTCACGCATATGGGAGCGTTCCCCCTCCCCTGAAAGGGGAGGGGGGGCAGGGGAGGGGTTTTCCGTCCGGAAGTTTATTTGCCAACGAAAATTTCACGCATACCGCGCTTTCAGTTCCGCCGTATCCGCGCCGGAGGCGCAAACTAAGAGCGCCCCCCGTTTCCGGGGGACGCTTTCGCTGAAATGGGGAGGCGCCATACTGTCCCGTAAGCGGGAAGCGTTCCGTAGTTCTCACGTCTCAACCGGGTCCGACGACTCTGCGTAACGCGGTCAGCGGTTCCGTCCATCAGGGTACGGCGTTCTGACGCAAGCAGGATTTCCGGCGATTCCACATGACGCACTTTCGGCGGTTCCGTCCGCGGACAGAGACTGACGGCTCTTTCGGAATCTTCCTTACCGCTCTTTGGTCAGGCCCAAAAGGTAGTCCGTACTCACCCCGTAGTACTTGCTAAGGGTAATCAGGTGGTGAATGGGAAGCTCATTGGCGCCGCGCTCGTACCGGGCGTACATGGTCTGAGAAGTTCCTAACACCTCGGCGATTTGGGTTTGGGTCTTATCGGCGTCCTCCCGCAGGTCCCGCAGGATTTTCACATAGTCCATCGCATCCATACTTGACACCTCCATAGCCGTCCCTGATTTCTGGTAGCAAGAATTTATCATAAGATTGAGGCGTTTTGTTAATAAAATACACAATTTTACTATAAAATTTCGTCCTTTTTTAACAAAAGCGCGGAGCATATCAGCGTTTTGCGCAAAAATTTACTAAATTCCTGAACTTTCCGCCAAAAAAACGGAAAACCGCCCTTTTTTTCCGGATACCGCTTTACAAAACGACGATTACCGTATATAATAGGTATGGAAACCGCGTGATTCGGAGGAGGTGAAGGCGTGGAATACGAAAAGGGCGTTCCCTTTGAGACGTTGCCGCTGTCGGCGCCGATGTTGCGCCTTCTGCGCGACGCGGGACTGTATTTGAGTACGCCCGTACAGGCCGGTTGCATTCCGCCCATGCTGGAGGGGCGCGACGTCATCGCCAAGGCCCCCACCGGAACCGGCAAAACGTTCGCCTACGGCATTCCCATCATAGAGCGGCTCAACCCGGCGGACAAGCGCGTGCAGGCGGTCGTACTGGCGCCGACGCGGGAGCTGGCCTTGCAGATTCACGAGGAGTTTCAGACGCTGGCGACGGTTCGCCCGGGGACGAAGAGCGTATGCCTGTACGGCGGCGCGCCGATTGGGCGGCAGTTGGAGCGCTTGCGCAAGAAGCCGCAAATCGTCGTGGCGACGCCCGGACGCCTCAGCGACCATATGAAGCGCGGGAGCGTGGACATCTCCACGGCGCGCACGGCGATTCTCGACGAGGCCGACCGTATGCTTGACATGGGCTTTGTCCACGACGTGACGCGCATTCTTGACCGTATGCCGAAGCGGGAGAATCTGGGCCTGTTCTCGGCGACCATCTCGCGGGAAGTGCTCGATATTGCATGGGTCTACCAGCGGGACGCCGTGGAAGTGACGGTACGCGAGGACGAGGAGAACAAGCCCTACATCCGGCAGTTCCTCATGGAAACCGCCGACAAAGCCGCCGCCGTCGCCGACATCCTCCGCGAAACCGGGTTTGACCGTTGCATGATTTTCTGCAACACGAAATCATCCGTAGAGCGTATCACGTACTTTCTGCGCACGCTGGGCGTGGACGCCGAGTGCATTCACGGCGACATTCCGCAGAAGCGGCGCGAAGAGATTATGGGCCGTTTCCGTCGCGGGACGCTCCCGGTATTCGTCGCCACCGACGTGGCCGCCCGGGGTATCGACGTGGACGACGTGGACATCGTCTTCAACGCCGACATTCCAGAGGAAACGCACGACTACATTCACCGTATCGGACGCACGGGCCGGGCGAAGCGTCAGGGCGTCGCGGTGTCGCTCATCGGCGATTATCCGTCCCGCCTGCGCATGGACGACATCGCACGCAAGACCGGAAACGACGTGATACCCGTCCGGTTCGGCCCCGACGGGAAACTCACCGCCGACGAAGCGCGGGAAGCCTGACAGCGGGAAAGCTACCCGGCCTCCCGCTTTTTTCGCGCCTCCGGATAAAACGCTATGTCATGAAATTTTTCCTCTGTCCTCTTAATTTCCTTGCAACGTTTGCAAAAAGCCCTTCCCCTGTCCCCTTCCCCTTTCAGAGGCGGGGGAACGGATTTTTTTCAACGCGCTGATTTAGGGGGGGCGTCTAATCAGGATTTCAGGGGCGCAAATTGAATGACAACCGTATGTTCCGCCGCTCAGAGCAGATTTTCCGGCGTGAAGGCCGTCCAAGGCAACGCGTCAGAGAGCATGACCATCACGGGGTTGAGGCCGCCGTAGGGCACAAAGAACTCATCCTGACGCAGTCCCGGCCCCATAATCGCCGGCGCCGACGGAATGCGTACCGTGAACGTACTGCCCTTTCCGGGCGTCGATTCGACCGTCAGCGTCCCGCCGTGTCCCTCCGCCACGCGCTTGCACAGCGGAAGGCCTAAGCCCCGGGCGCTTATCGAACGCGGGCCGGGCGTCTCCGTCCAGAAGCCGTCGAACAGCGTCGGAAGGCGTTCCGGGTCAATGCCGCGCCCGTTATCCTCCACCGCCAGCAGCGCGGCGCGCTCGTCCCGCAGGTTCCGGAACATCATCCGCACATGTCCGCCCCGCGGCTCGCTCTTGAACGCGTTGGAGAGCAGATTCTCCACGCACAGCCGCACGTACTCCGTGTTCACGGCGCAAATATGCTTGTCCTCCGCGCAGGAGAGCGTGAGATGAATGTCCATCATCTTGGCAAGGTCGGACGCGCTTTCGCACAGCTCCACCATCAGCGCGACAAGGTCGCACGGCTCCCGCTCAAACTCCGGGGCAATCAACAGCGCCCCGCACACCTCCATGTTCCGGGCCATGCGCAGCATACGGAAACGGCCCCGCTCCGCGCAGGCCAGCGCCTTTTCGCGCTCCTCGCCGGCCTTACGCGTTTTCGGCAAACCCAGTTTTCCCTTCAAGAGCGTCATGTCGCCCAAGTCATTGCGCAGACGCGCCGCCAGATAGCCCAGCGCGTTTCCTGCCATATGTTCCTCTTTCATCTTGTTTCGTCCTTTCTGATTTTCTTTCGGCGCCGTTCGTCCCGCGCCGGAAACTATCATACTCCTTTTCGTTCCGTCCGCGTGTCGTCCGGCGTCGAAAAAAATCTCCGAATCGGGTATGGCATGGAAAAAAACGCGTCCCCACCCGCGGCGGTACGGATGGGGACATACCGCGCAACGGCGTTCAGCCTTCCCGGGAAACGCGGCGCGGAAAAGTCGCGCTAACGCTTCCCGTCACGCTCCGACGGAACGGATTACTCGGCGTCGTCGGCGACAATCAGGCCGTAGCCGCCGTTCTTGCGCTGGTAGACGATGGACAGGCTTTCGTTCTCGCTGTCGCGGAAGACGAAAAAGTCGTGGTTGAGCAGATTCATCTGCAGAATGGCCTCCTCCGGACTCATCGGCTTGACGGAGAACCGCTTCGTGCGGATAATCTCGAACTCCTTTTCTTCCTTGACGGCGAACTCGTCCTCGGCGGGCGTCTGGGCGGGGATGTTCTCCGTGCGCATACGCTTGGACAGACGCGTCTTGTTCTTGAGAATCTGCCGCTCGATATAGCGTACCGCCGCGTCGACCGCGCCGCGCATATCGCCGTCGGGGGCTTCCGTCTGGGCGCGCAGAATCGTCGGCCCGTCCTGAATCGTGATTTCCACCGTGCAAAGGTGGTTCTTCTGTACGGAGAACGTCACCGATACGGGCGCGTCCGCGTTGCGCAGGTACTTCTCCAGCTTGGAAATGCGCTTTTCCGCGTAGGCCTTGATGGAATCGTTCAGCGGGACCTTCTTACAGGCGTAAGTGTACTTCATAACAACCGCTCCTTTCGTGTCTCGGAGAGGCTCCGCCTCTCGTCTCTCATATTCTACCATAAAAGTTCGGATTTGTACAGAGGGAATCGTGCAAAAGCGCTAAAAATGCGGGCGTCCGAAACTGTCGGCGGTTAGTTGTCCATAAGGCCGTAACGGGAAGATAACATATTAAATGACTTGCGTCAACCCCGTAACGCGATTTTCACAAGGTTTATTTCGACACGCGTCGCCTTACAATAATAAAAGAGGCGATGCGTATGAAACCGGAATATAAACCCCTCTATGAAAAATTCGGCCTGAACGTGGTCTACTACCGCAAGCGTAAGAAACTGACGCAGTTGCAATTGGCGGAACTGGTCGACATTGACCGTAGCCATATCAGCGCGATTGAACTGGGCAACGTCGGCGTATCCTTTGACGTGATTTTCAAGCTGTGCGAGGTTCTGGACATCCAGCCCAAAGCCCTCTTTGACTTCCGCGACTGAACGTCTTTCCTCCACGCCAAATGAAACTTGCCCTCATCCGGCGCTGCGCGCCACCTTCCCCCGTAGACGGGGGCGACTGGGAAGGCGGAAAGGCTGAATGAAACTTGCCCTCATCCGGCGCTGCGCGCCACCTTCCCCCGTAGACGGGGGAAGGGTAAAACTATAACGTCATCTCCGAATCCGTGTGGGGTTACGAAGTTTTCGCAATGATTCCGCGTTGTTGTTACGATTACGCTGTCAAATCTGCCCTTCCCCCGGAACGGGGGAAGGTGGCGCGCAGCGCCGGATGAGGGCGAAATTTTATGGCGCCTACGTGACGGATGAGGGCGAAATTTTATGGTAAGGACTTGCGCAAAAATAAAATAATCACGTAGGAATTATCGCACAGGAAAGAATCAGCGATTGAGAGTGGAAATCACATAATTCCAGTCTCCGAGATGAATGTCATGAATGACCGGAAGAGCGGCAAAGCGTTTGTCGGAAATCTTCTGTCCTTTCAGGTAGACGTTCTCGTCCAGCAGGCATTGAACGGTCAATCCCGTAGAGGTGAGAGTATGTTCAATGAGCTTCTGAAATACGGACACGGAAGTCAGGGGGCGT
>JAFSOM010000531.1 GCA_017447005.1 Oscillibacter sp. | reverse complement strand
GAAGACCGGATTGCGAAATACTTCCCGGAACATATCGCGGAAGACGAAGCGTCCCTGCGCGGGCTGGAAACGGATATGGCGACGCTGTCCGCGCATCCTCCGTTTTTTTGCGATAAATATCGAAAGGAAACAAGACGGGGTAAAGTTGCGGACTGACGCCGTTAATGTCCGCGGGGCTTAGTTTCCAAACGGTTCCGCTCTTGTGTCAAGTCGGCGTGAGACAGGATTCCAAAGCTGACGGACAGCGGAATCAGCGTCAACCAGACCGCTTTTTCCCGCAAAATTCCGCAAAACGCGGTCATCACGACGCCGCCCGCGAAAAAAAGCGTTACAATGAGCGTATGCCGCCGGAACCGTTGCAACGCTTCCGGCTCGTGATGTTTCCTGTGTTTCACCCACCAAACTCCAATCTGCCGAATATGGTTTGTGACGAACGTCGTAGCCATCGGGACGCCTTCCGCCTGCCGGAACGTGTTAAACTGCATGGCGGCCAGAAAGTTGACGCTCACCTGAACGAACTGCGGCGGCGTTTCCAGCGGAATCCAGCCCAGAAGAAAGACAGCCAGCGCTTCAATCGCTAAAAGCCAAGTGTCCCAGCGCAGGAAATGGAGCTTTCGGACGGGTTTCGGAAGAATCTCGGAAACGACGGTTCCCAGAAGATAGGCGAAAATAGGGATGATATAGTAAAAGCCCCGCGCCCATTCCCCCTTTCCGACCGCCAGCGACATGAGCATGACATTGGCGGTCTGCGCGTTGCAGAACACGCCGCCGCGCAGATTGTACGTATACGCGCCCAGCATACCGCCCACACAAGCCAGCAGTTCAAAAATATAATACCGCTCACAGGTCAGGTAACGCGCCGCTTCCCGGTTTTCCGCGCTCATAGGTTCATACCTCCGCTGTCAGTCCCTGCAAACAGCGCGATTCGATATGTTTTCATGCGTCTTCTCCCTTAATCCATATGCTCCCGCCGATGGCGAATTTGTTCGTGCGTTTCCTGATATAGAAACAGGAATTTGCGGATAGCGAATAAGGCGGCGATTGCTACGACGCCTATCAGCGTTTCCAGAATAGTCAGCCGTTCAATGATGATATGCCTTGTGACAGCGAACAGCAGAATTTCCACCATAGAATACAGGTCGTTGCGGCAGAGCAGTTTGACAAGCTCAATTCCGATAAGAATGTCAAACAGCACGCTCAAATACCCGTTAAAGCCGCCGTTGGCAATGTCCGAAATCATTTTCGGGACGCTGAACAAATAAACGACGATTCCTATGACAATCAGGACGGAAACAATCAGTTCCAGCCAGCCCAGAAGATAGAAGATGAATTTCCGGCACTTGTGAAGCCGTTCAACCATGACAAATCCTCCTTATGAAAACACGGAAAGAGACAGGGGAAACTGTCTCTTTCCGCGCTTTTATTTCGCCGGACGCGGACGGCGTTTCGCTCGCGCAAGCGGAGCGATTACTTGATAAAGCCGACTTGTTTGCAGATTGCCGCGACCTGCTCGTCCTTGCGCTGGTTGTACTCCACTTTCTTTTCCTCGAAGTAGTTGCGGCCCTCGCTGTCGATGGAGACAATCAGCGGCCCGAACTCCTTGACGCGGCAGTTCCAGAGCGTTTCGGGCATACCCAAGTCGCGCCACTCCGCCTTGACAATCTCCTCGACTTCCACGGCGGCCACGACCGCGTTACCGGCGGGGAATACGCAGTGAATCGCGCCGAACTCCTTGCAAGCGCGTTGCGTGTTTTCCTTCATGCCGCCCTTGCCCACGATGACCCGGACGCCCGTCGTCTTGACGAACTCGTACTCGAATTTTTCCATGCGCATGGACGTGGTCGGGCCTACGGACACCATCTCGAACTTATCATTGTCCAGCGGACGGATAATCGGCCCGGCGTGCAGAATGGCGTTGTTGCGCACGTCCACGGGGATTTCGCGTCCTTCTTCCACTACGCGGCGGTGGGCCACGTCGCGGCACGTCGTCAGACTGCCCGTCAGGTACACGATGTCGCCGATATGGATGTCCTTCAAATCCTCCGCCGAAACGGGCGTGGTAAGAATCTTCTTGCCGTCACGAATTTCCACCATTACAGCGTCACCCCCGAATGAGAAGTAATCGTATAGTTGAGGTCCTTGTCAAAGATGATGTGTCCGCGTCTGTGGCTCCAGCAGCCCACGTTGACCGCTACGCCGATAGCCGACGGATGACGCGCCGTGTTTTCGATATTGACCCCCATGACGGAGTATTTGCCGCCCATGCCCTGCGGGCCAAGGCCGATAGCGTTGATTCCGTCCTCAAGGAGCTTTTCCATTTTCGCGGCGCGCTCGTTCTCGTTGTGGGAGCCAATCGGACGCATGAGCGCCTTTTTGGACAACAGCGCCGCCGTTTCGACGGAAGTCGCCACGCCCACGCCCACCAGCAATGGCGGACAGGCGTTGAGGCCGTAGGAAGTCATGCGGTCAAGCACGAACTTCGTCACGCCCTCGTAGCCCTCGCCGGGCATGAGAACCATAGCGTAGCCGGGAAGCGTACAGCCGCCGCCCGCCATGTACGTGTAAATCTCGCACTGGTCGGAGTTCGGCACGATGTCCCACCAGACGGTAGGCGTGCCCTTGCCGACATTCTTGCCGGTGTTGTACTCGTCGAACGTCTCCACGCTGTTGTGACGGAGCGGGGCCTCGAACGTCGCCTTGACGACCGCCTCTTTGAGAAGCGCCTCCAAATCGTCAATCAGGGGGAACCGCGTCCCGCACTTGACCCAGAACTGCAACACGCCCGTGTCCTGACAGGAAGGCCGGTTCAGTTTGACCGCCAGTTCCTGATTGCGGAACATCGTGTCATAGATGACCTTCGCCATGGGGCTGTCCTCTTTGTCGCGGAGTTCTTCGAGCTTTGCGATAACGTCGTCCGGCAGTTTCTTGCCCGTGTGGGCGATAAACTTCGCCATCATTTCCGTCATCTTCTGGACTTGCGTTTCGTTTGCCATAATTGCCTCCTCTTTCCCTGTTTTATGACCGCCGCCGTTTTCCTCACAGTTCGCCATTTTACCACAGTTTCCCCGTGAAGAAAAGAGCGGAAATCCGCAATTTCCGGCGTTCCGCTTTCCTTACGGGAAGAACGGGAACGCGATAGGCAGGATAATCATGCTGACAATGGTTGCAATGATAATCAGGGGCAGGCCGGATTTGACGTAATCCATGAACGTATAGCCGCCCGCGCCGACAACCATCGTATTGGCGGGCATTCCGATAGGCGTCGCGTAGGCGCACGAACCGCCGATAACGCAAGCCATCAGGACGGCGCGAGGGTCGGCGTTCATGCCCTGCGCAATCGAAAGGCAAATCGGGGCCATCAGCGCGGTCGTGGCGGTGTTAGACATAAAATTGGTCATGACGCAACAGAGGATGAACACGACGAACGTCAGAACCAGCGGAGAGGGATTTTGTCCGAGCGCGCCAACGACTTTATCGGCAATCATGGAACCCGCGCCTGTCTTGTCGAGCGCCTCAGCGAGCGACAGCGTGCCGCCAAACAGGAAGATAGTTTTCAGGTCAATGGACTTTAACGCTTCCTTTTCGGAGATGACGCCCGTCAGAATCAGCAGTATCGCCCCGATACAGCCCGAAACCGCCAGACTGATGTGAATCGCGTCTTCAAAAATCATGGCCAGCAGAGTGGCGACCAGAATCACAAGCGACAGGACTTTTTTCCACTGCGGAACGGCGCTGAAATCGCGCTGTTCGTCGAACACGGATTCGCCGTCGTCCTTAGGGGCGTGGTTGGGAAGGAGCTTGAATCCGACGGTAGCGTAGAACAGGATACCGGCAATCAGAATGGGCAGGCCGACAATGGCGTACTCAAAGAAGCCGAATTTCAATCCGGTAGGTTCCAATGTACTCTGCGCAATCATGTTGCCGGGGGCGCCAATCAGGGACAGGTTGCCGCCCATGGCCGCCGCGAATACCAGCGGCATAAGCAGGCGCGAACGGTAGAAACCGGACTTTGCCGCGATACCAATCACAACGGGAATCAAAACCGCCGCCGTTCCGGTGTTGGACAAAACGCCGCTCATCAGGCCCACAATGACCATGATGGAGACAATCAACTGACGTTCGGACTTTGCGAACTTCGTGACGATGCCGCCGATTTCGTTTGCCATTCCGGTTTCAAAGAGCGCGCCGCCCACGATGAACATGGCGACAAACAGGATGACGTTGCTGTTGATGAACCCCTTGAACGCGCCGTTCAGGTCGAGTACCTTGGTAGTGGCGAGACCCACGCAGACAATCATGGAAGTCAGTCCCAGCGGGATTTTCTCGGTGACGAACATGACGATAGCGAACGCGAGGAACAACAGCGTAATGGTTGACGGACTCATATTCTCTCCCTCCTTGAATTTGGAAGCCCTCACAAACTCCCCTTTGGACACGCTATCAAATCTTTGATATAAGATATTTGATAATGTATCCATTTCTTGAGTGAAAGTATATTCCCGAATTGGCTGTTTGTCAATCGGGAATATAGCTGAAAAATATTGCGATTTTTGTAGAAAATGACGGTTTTCTTACTCGTACCGGGTCAGCATGTCCTCCAAACTCCGCAGAATATGGCGGCGCATGGCGTCCCGCGACTGTTCGGCGTCCCGCGCTTGCAGGGCCGTCAGAATTTCCTCGTGCTCCCGTTGGGAGCCTTGCGCGTATGCGCTTACGGTGGATTCCACCCCCATGGAAAGCCCGTTCCACAACTCCGAGAGCATGGATTTCAGCTTTTCATTCCCCGACGCCTTCCAGATTTCATAATGAAAGGACTGATTAAAATCGCCGTACCGGGCGGAATTGTCAGCTTCCAGCGCGCTCCGGGCGGACTGTACGGAATGCGCAATCCCGCTCAAATCCGCTTCCCGCTCACAGCATAACGCGCACGCTTCGCTTTCCAGCGCGGCGCGAACCTGATAGTGTTCCCGCAGACGTTCGCGTGTCATGCCCAGTACGACCGCGCCTTTGTTGGTTTTCAGGCGGATTAAGCCGTCGCGGGCCAGAATCTGAAACGCCTCCCGCACGGGCGTGGCGGAGACGCCCAACTGTTCCGCCACGGATTCCAGCGTCAGGACTTCCCCCGCCGCGATTTGCTTGGAAAGAATCGCTTTGCGCAGTTCCGACGCCACCCGTTCCCGCGCCGGAAGCAGTACAATCGGCTTTAATCCGTTCATTTCTTCCTCGCCTCCATTATAACGTCCGTGAGCCTGTCAAAATAGGCTTTCAGAACCGTTTTCGTGTCGTTTCCGACGCAAACGCGTTGCAAGTCCGACAGTCCCGCTTCCGTATCGTATCCGGGACAGCGGACGGCGTATGCAATGTAAGTCTCCGCGACCGTCTCCAAAATCCGGCTCAGGAAACGGTTTTCCGTCAGACGGTACGCTGTCCTGTGAAAGTCCATTTCCTCCGCAAGTTCCCGGAAATCCGAACGGCGGCTTTCTATGATACGGCGTTCGAGTTCCGCGCCGAGCGCGAACGCGTCCTCAAAGAAAGAACGGTCGATTTCCGCCACGCGGAGATGTTGATTGGAAAGCCGCTCCGCCAGTCCCTGATATTCCAAAGCTAAGAGCGCCTCCCGGACGGGCATTCTGGATACGCCGAGGCTTTCCGCCAGTCCCGTCTGGGTTAATTCCGCGCCGCATTCAATTTCGCCGGAAAGAATCGCGTCCCGCAAGGCGTTCACGACGCTGTCCGGTTTTTTGGGAAGTCTAACCGCTTTCATACGCGCCTCCGCAAAGTTTTTATCTCAT
>JAFSOM010000530.1 GCA_017447005.1 Oscillibacter sp. | reverse complement strand
TAGAGTGGCGAACGAACGTCAGTAGAGAAAACATTGTCCCACTGTATCCATTTTCGAAACCATTGAAATTCATAGGCCAGAAAATGGACATAGACAATCAAACGGCGTTGTTTGCCGCATTTGAAATAACGCGATACCACGTCTAACACATGCTGGAAGTCACGCCATGTCCGGCCCATAATAACAGAGCCGTTTATACCAAACTGCCAGACGTACATTGTAGCGCGTTTATTTCCGTTTTCATCAATAAAGGATGTTGTTTCAATATCAAAAGCGGACGGAATATTGATATATTCTATCCGCTTTTGCGTTTTAATTGAATGGACATCCTTAAATTGTTTTACCCAATGTTCCACGTCGCATGCGTCGGCGTGACCGGGTATCAATTTAAAAGACATCTTGCCACTCCCAGTTGTCCGCATCAAATCGCGCCGCTTCCATATCCTCATAAACCGACATAATTTCCTGATACGCCATAGCAACGGATTCTTCCGGCGACATGCCGCGCTGTGAAAACGAACCCATCATCTTCAGCAATTCATCGGAATCAAATCCAGCGGATTTCATCAACGCCGGATACGCCGCTTTGAACATACGGAAAGCGCGAAACGTATTTTTCAGTTGTTCCTCGGGGTCCCACCGCTCGGAATCGTATTCAGTTGGACGGAAAGAATCATCCTCGGGGGGAATCCAATCTTCCGGTTCCTCCACCTCGGGCGGACTTTTATTTTTCCGCTTTTCTGATTTTCTTTTCCGTTCCGCCTTTTTTCGTTCCGCTTTCATGCGTTTAGCGCGTTCTTCCCGTGTTTCTCCAAATAAGGCCCGTTCCCGGCGTTTTCGCTCATTACTTGCGCCTTTTACAGTCGATAATGGGGAATTAAAAAATTTACGCGCTCGCACAATTTCACGGAAAAGTTGATTCCTGTCTTTGCCTTTGGCGGAAAAAACGCCGCCTGATTCCATAACGCCCCGTAACGCTTCCGGCGCAATGCCCTTTTCGACATTCTTCTGCAATCGCCGGATACGTTTGTTTCCCGCGGATACAAGCACGTTGACATACGCTCTCATCTGTTTCAAATCCAGCTTTGCCAGTTCGCCCGTACCCATGGATAAAATGTCACTTACGGTCGGGGGGGGGGGGGCATTTGCGCCCCGTTTTTCGCTTTTCGCGGCACGTTATCACACCTCCATAACCATATCGCGCAAACGGTCTACATCATAGCCCTTGCGCACGTACAGGAGAAATACGCGCAACGATTGGGAATTTCCGCGCTCAAACGCTGATATACTGCCTTGCGCGTATCCAGTCTCGCTTGCAAATTCGTCCTGTGTAATGCCTATCGATTTGCGATAGTCCGCGCAATCGCGGCCCAGTCGCGCCATTATCTTTTTATAGTCCATAACATCCCCTTCAATCAGGAACAGGGAGAAAGCGGATGTTATTCCGTTTTTCTCCCTGTCTAATCAATTAGACTTGCGCCCCGGTCAAAATGCCCGCATTATGATTAGGTAAAAGGCACGTCGCCGTCGTCCGTGACCTCGCCCGTGTCCGTGTTCACATTGACGCGCTTTTTGCTCATCGGTCGCGGCGGTATCACGTCGCAGAAATTAACGCCGTAACATGTCCGGCCATAGGTGTTATCCTGATACTGATAGACGGTAAATCCGGCTTTGCCGTTGTTGATAGCGTCAATCGCTTCCGGGTCAACCAGAATCTCGTTGACGGTATCCAGCAAATGACGGGGGAAATTAACCATAGCCCCATCCGTGACCGCAAGCGGCGCGGCGCCGAAACGGGATTTGGTATTGACGTACAGGCCCCGAATAACGAAAACCTCGCCGTCTTTGCCATGATAGGCGCCATGTTCGCCGCCATTGTAGAGCGTCTCCAAAGAGACATAAGGAAGGTCGGTTGTGTCCACATCGAATTTCTTTTTGTTGTACTTTGCGCCAAAAGAGAACATATGAAACCTCCATTTCTAGCGGCTTGTCCCCACCTGCAGACCGCCTGATACCCTGTCTTGCGACATCGCCGACACTGCATTATTGATTATCGCTTTTGCCGGATTCCTCTTTATAGAGGGTCAGCATAGCGTTTAATCCGTTGCGGATACTGTCCAACGCGGTAGTCCATCCCGCTAACTGTTGCCGTCTTTCCGGTTCCGGCAAATTCGCAGTTTTCACGGCGGATTCATTCACGCCTTGCATATAGAGCATACCGGCGAACGCAAGCAAGTTTTCCGCCATACCTTTATAGTTGAAAAAGCGCGGTTCGCCCACCGTGAACAGGTCATTCATTACAGTGAAAGACGCGTTTGCCATATTATGCGCCGCGCTCCATTGGCCTTGCGTTTTCGGCGTTATCATCATTGCCTTATGCGCAGTCGTGTAAATGTCGTTGCATTTGTCCATCGCTTCCGCGATTTTCGCGCAGTATTCGCGCTTTTGCTCGATTGTCGCGTCTTTGGGTTCCTTTTCCGTCTCTTCCGGTTCGTCGGCGTCGGCTGTTTCCTCTTCCGTCTCTTCCGGTTCGTCGGCGGCCTGTATCGCCTTCATACTCTCTTTCCAGTCTTTGAGAGCGGCTGTCAGCGTTTTGACGCTCATTTCCAGCGATACTACCTCATTTTGTACCAGACTGACGGCGGTTTCCGGGGTAATGCCGCAACGGGCAAATGCCAGTAGCTTTGTAACGCCCCAGTCGCAGTCTTTCGTATGAGGTAATACGGATTCCGAAAGAGGGTTCCCCTTTTCGTCGTGCAATACCCACTGATTACCCACCGTAACCAGATTGTACGCTTGCGCCTTTTTAATCCCGAACACTTGCGCCGCATAGGTTTCAAAGGCGTCAAAATCATTCATGTACAAGTTTGTGTCATGAATGAAACCCAAAAGGCCAGCGATTTTAAGGAAATTGCGATTGTTGTCGCGCAATGCGCAAAAAATGGACTTGGTTTTTACGGTCAGTTGATAGGACGTGAACGACACCGATTCCGGGTCAAGCAATTTCAATTCCGCGCTCATTCGTCATCCCTCCATGCCTTTATAGAGCATACATAAGTAGTGGTACAGACGCCGGAATCATTAAACGGGCATAACTTACATACGGGATGTTCTTCTGTCCGTTCGCGTTTCTGAAACCACTGTGTAACGCTAATAAGAGAATCTTTAGGAAGATACATTCCCTCAACCGCAAGACACAACGCGCCTGTTACATTGCGTTCCATGACCGCATATTCGCTTTCCGTCACGCATTCCGCGCCGTCCTTAAGATAATGTATCTCGTATAACATCGGATTCTCCCCCCCCCGTATAGCCGATAGGCCAGCTTTTGCGCAAGTTACCAAACAGGTTTGATACCGCGCTCTTTGCACTGTCTCCCAAAGGTATTCATAAAGTAGACTGTCATCTGGTTCAACTCCAGATATTCATCGCTGGAAATGGCATTCAATTCACGCGCCATTTTCGACATACCGGAAATTTCATGCAAAAGGTCAAATCCGTATCCGTCGAACGCGTCACGTTGCGCATAATTGGCTTTCGCTTTCAGTTCATCGAAAAGCGCCATTAAAACCCCTCCAATTTGCAAATATTTGCGGGACTAGTATTAATATACCAGATAAAAACAATTCTGTCAATACCAAATCCACAAATATTTCAGTTTTTCAGAGGTTCAGTCTAATCGATTAGACATAGACGCCGCTTTTGAGCAAGTCCGCAATCATCCGCTTTTCCTCGCTGGTTGCGGTTGCGGATGTTACATTGACCTCAATCGCCCGAACATAGCCGGAACAATCGGACAATTTCACGCGCTTATGCGCCGGATAGCCATAGTCAGCGTGATATTGAGACGCGATTTTTTGCACGGGACGCCGAATAATAAGGTATGGTTTCTTCAAGCCCATTGCGCCGAATGCGCCTCCAAATGCGCCCGAATGACTAACACTCGCTTTCGGACTGGTTGCGGCGTGTAGCAAAGAGGTCGCGGTTGCCGCCATTCCTCCAGCAATACCGCCTGATAAGGCCCCAATAAGGCCACTTCCCGCCGCGCTTATCGCGCTGGTTACTAGGCCTAGTTGATTCCCGGATGTTAAAGGTATCTGTACGGACGCATTACCTTCAAATTGATACAGTAACGCGCTACTGGTTGCGTTCGCGCATGTTATCATTGCAATGACGCTTCCCGTGTATGCGTCGCAGTAATACGTGACATTCACGGCATGTCCTACCACGTCATCCGCATTCAGATTGACGATACCCACAAAGGGCAAATATGCGCTCGCTTGCGTATAAGGCGAATAATCCAGATAGTTTCCGTAGTATTCCGGTATCAGGATATTTCCGCAATTAATCGCCGTGTAGCGTTGTTGCACAACGTCCGCTTCAATCTCGCTGTCAAGAAAGCCGCATTTAATCGTATTGCGTCCGTTTGTGTCAGGCGTCGCATAGTATTCATGTAACCCGATAACGCCGTCAAGCGGATGATTCAGAAACATCTTTTGCAAGGTATCGGCGACATTTCCGCTCCACGTTGTCCACATCCATTTCCCGAAGTTAATTAGTTCCGACGCGGACGGATTATAGACGGTTAAAAGGCCCCCGGCATTTGACGTTATCGACGGCGTGACTACAATTTCCGGTTCCTGTGTACTGCCTATATCGGTCGGAATTTCCGTTTCTTGTGTCACCGGAATGTCATATTGAGTCTCCGTTTCCGTTTCCGGCGTCGCTTCCGGGTCAGTCGCCGGGTCTGCCACCGTGACCGGAATCGTGATTACAGTCGGGTCAGGTAGAGGCGAAAATTGAATATCAGGATACGGATAGTCTTCCGGCCATGGTTCCGTCGCCTCATCCGGTTGCGCGGTCGGATACTCGCTAGGCCATAATTCCGGCCCCGGATTCGGCGTGATAAACGGCGTGATTACAGGCGCGGGATTCGGATTGTAATTCGGATTCGGATTTGTCTCCGGGTCGCTGCTGATACCCGGGTCGCCTGTCGGCAATGCCACCGGATAATACGGCTCTGTCGCCGTTGTCCCATCATCGCGTATCTCCGTGACTATATCCAGCGTCGGCGCGGTCGGATTCGCCGCTTGTCCTGTCCATTCGCTCAAGCCTGTTGGTATCGTGGACGGAACATTATAAAAATAGTCTACCATACTTGCAACGTCTGGAAATTCTAATA
Source organism: Oscillibacter sp. (assembly GCA_017447005.1). Taxonomy (GTDB): domain Bacteria; phylum Bacillota; class Clostridia; order Oscillospirales; family Oscillospiraceae; genus Oscillibacter. The sequence continues at coordinate 4,397 of JAFSOM010000530.1, read as the reverse complement.
GAGTATCTGGAAACGTTATCTCATCACTTGAATCAATCGGCGTATTTTCCAGTACGCACCAGAAATATTTTCCATAATATCCTGCATAGCTCCATAATTCAAAGGCATGTCCCCCTAAATCATGATTATCAATACTATATCGACGATATTCGGCGGTGGTTTCCATTAATCCGTCAGGGTCAATTGCTATGACGGCGGCGCCGTCATAGTCGTTTCCTACTTTTTTAGGGAGTTTTAATATCCTTCCTATTGCGATACGGGATTTGCACGTTAAAACTCTCGCAGTATAGTGTGTTGTCGCATATCCCGGATATTTAGACGACATAAAATAAGTTCCATACCGATATACAGTATTTCCATTAAGCCAATCATCGCCCGTATAGACTGGTAAAAAGCGGTCATTAGGTTTCAGTACTGCCAGTATTTTTTCTTGACGCAATACGCTTTTTACGGCGTCAATAGCCCCTTGCGGAAAGTACGTGTTGCCTTGTTCGTCAACCGTTACTTTGACGTTTTGCGTATCAGGATAACAAAACGGCAATAGCGCACGGGAAATTTTCGTCCATAATTCGGGATTGCTTTTATAAAGAGCAATCCCGCCCGCAACGCCTAAAATCGGCGCAATCGCCGCCCATGCTGTCGGAATGGGCACGGATAACAACCCGGTTACAGTCGCTATACCCTCCTTGACCGCAAGCGTAACATTAGAAAACGCGCTGGAGACCGTCGCAGCGCCTTTTGTCACAAGCTCTCCCCCGGCTTGCACGAACGAATTAAAAAGGCCCGACGCGCTACCAGTCGCAAGCGCGTTTGACATGTTTTCCGCCGCCGTCGCGGTTTTGAAAAACATGATTGCGCCGTTAAATTCCATCGCCTGAAATCCGTATCTTAAAGCGGCGGCTTTTATCGTGTACGTATTCGCAAAATCACGGATACTTGCCCCGGCTTCAAGCAAATACTGTTGCATTTGCGTCCAATTCATAGTAATGCTAGGGACTGCTTGCGCCGCTTGCGTTACCGTTTCAACCATTGGATTCACCCCGCAGTTATAAGGATATATTCCGGCGTGGAATTAAATCCATTCGGAAAATTATATGTTTGCGAAAAGGTATAATTCGCACTGACAAGACTACCATCGTCTATATACTCATCCCCGTGCGCGGCCTGTCCGCTCTTATCCGCTACAATGGATAAATTCAATATGTCCCCTTGAAACGTCATAAGAGTGTCTACTTGCATGGATACGCGCCATAATCCGTTTGCTACCGATTCGGGCGGACTGACAAAATAGTATCTGTGAAAATCCGGTATATAGCAATAGTTCCAGCGCGGCATGGTTGCGGCGTTTACCAGTAGTATGGGAGAAATAACGCTGGTTTCGTCGGTTAATTCCCCTTCCAGCGTGTCCCCGGCCTGTAACCGCTTGCGCACTTTTCGCGTATCTTCCGGGCTATGGAAAAAACGTATTTGCATAAATGCCCCTCCCGGATAAAGTCTAATCAATTAGACAGGCGACGCTTTAATGCGCCGCCTGTACCGTACTGTACAACGCCATTGCATAACAGGCGATAGCGTATAGCAAAAATCTCGTCACGCTACAAAGAAAACAACGGCGTTTTCGTTCAAGTCCATATAAGGGCTTATATCCCATTTAAACCAGTTGTTGATAAAATCGCCGTTCGCGTTGTAGTGCGTGGTAGTCCACCGCTTCATGTTACCCATAACAAGAGCTTCACGGTCGAAAAGAATGCCCAGAATGCCGCTCGCCGTGACATTCTTACCGGACGGCGTTTTGATTTGAATTTTGCTGGTATCTGTAAAATCAAATCCGGCGCCGCTTCCCTGCCAGAAAGGTACGGTTTCCGCATTCGGCAAACGCGTCATCTCGTTATGAAAAACATCCGATTGCAAGTAGACGGACGCTCCCGAATAAAACTCTTCCAGAAACACGGCGTGTAGACGGTCGCCGGACGTAAACCGCGCTTTGCCGCCGACATTGAACAATCTGCTGATAGCGCGCATTCGGCCCCTTGTCAGATTCATGATATACGCGCAATAGCGGATAAATTCCTTATGCGTCAGGCAATTCGTCGCCGTCAGATTCGCGCTAAAACGCGTATTGTAGAGCGATAGCATATTAATAGCGCGTGTATTTCCCGCGCCCGTCATCGCGCCCAGCGTTTCATTTGCGCCGCTTCCAGTCTTGTAGGCGTCATACAGGGTTTCTCCAATCATCGCGTTCAAAAGACGCATAATCGCGGCGTCCATTTTCACGGTCAGCGCGTTTTCCACATCATTGAGAATCATAGACAAAAACGCGTTTACTTGACCGATACTATCAAACGCCGAATACACCTGTTTGTCAGCGATTGACACCTTGTGTTGCAAAGTGTCCAATTTATTGTAGAACTTTGCGCTGACATTCGGCGCCGTGAAAACGTCCTGATTGTAGGTTTGACCGTCCTGTAAACCCCATGCCGGATTGTCTTCCGCGTCGGGAATATCGCCGGAAATCTTTTCGCGGATACTCCCAAAATCCCATGCGTCCATCAGGATAGACGGCGCAGAACCGCTATATTTGCGGTCGACGAATACAACGCGCCCGATACGGTCAATAAGTTTGCGCGTGTAGTTTTCAACGTCCGTCGCTCCTAACGCCTCTTTTCCCTTTTCCACTACTACCGATAAATCCTCGGTAGCAATAGGGGCCTGTTCGCCCGTTGCGGTCAGGCCTAAAATTTCATTGGTTGCCCCGTTCATGATTTGGGCAATTTGCGATACTTGCATATGCTCATCCCCTCTTTTATACGAAAATCGAAAGTGTCAGATACCCGGCGACATCATCAAGAACGCGTCGGTAGTAGCTCCATTGCCAGAGTTCAATTTCCCCTTTTATCATTTGCGCGGATGTTGTCACGCCAATATTTCCGCTTCTGGTAAGCGTTCGAGTGATAGTTTCCTCACGGTCGCGGCTATCGCTGGTTGCGCTGGTTTCTTGCGTCACGTTTGCGTCCGTTCCGCTATGGCCTTCTGATACTGTGCCAGTGTGCGTTTCGGCGTCCGTTTCGTTGCCTGTGTAATCCGTACTGCCAGTAGTTCCAGATGTGATTGACCGTTCGCCATTTACAGCCACGGCGCGGGAATCTTTTCCTATCGCGGACGCAAAGCCATAATATTTATCGCCCGTGTTATTTGTCCCGTTTTCTGTACCAGTCTGGTTTTCGGATTTTACGTCATGCAAATTGCGCGTTCGCGTGACGTTATCACTTAAATTATTTGTGGTAGTCACGCTATGCCCATGGGTTATTGTCCCGCTACTATCGCGTAATACGCTTCCAGTTTGACTTTCATTTCCAGTCGTGGACGTGGTTTCCGTCTCATTTGCATTGTAATTGTCAACCGGATTATATTCCGCGCTGACAGCTTTCCACAAATGCCGCCATGCTATCCCAAATTGCGCGTGAATCATGGACGCAATACTAGTAGCGTCTGACATATTGACGCCGTTGCCGTCATCATAGGCCTGTAAAATAGGCCCTTGCAATCGGTCGCCATAGTCAAGAAACATCATCTTGTCTAATGTTTCTTTCGCAATTCTAAAATGCGCTGGTACAGGGTCATCTTCCACATACCCAAAATAATCTTCCCACGGCGGGACTGCAAGATAACTGAAAATCCCCTTGCGAATATTCGGGAAAGCGTCTTTATAAGTTCGTCTCATCAGTTTCGCCCTCCTCTGTATCCGCTTCCGTTTCCTCCAGCGTATCGGCGTTTAGCTTCCATACGCTGTCAAATTCAACTCTCCATTCGGTTCCAAACATCGAATTGACCTCATTACAGGCCAGTTTCCGGCATGAAAGCATATTATCAATCAGCGGGAAAAGCGCGTCGCGGTTTAATTCCGTTTCGCTGGAATTAATGCTTTCACGTTTCATGTTAAAATTGGCATTTAATCCAATCTCATTATACAATCCCGCTAAAAAGTATTGCCTTGCTTCAATCAGGTCTGTAATGCCATTATGCGCCCCAATTTGTAACGGTTGCGCTTTTATGCTGTCAAATACAGGCGTTGCGCCTACAATCGACATTTTCCCCGCTTCTAATTGCCTGATAAATTCGTCCGCTGATTGCTTTTCCGTACCTGTTCCAGCGGTTATTAACGCGGTTGCTCTTGCCATAATAACCGCCATGCGTAATGATATGTCAATTTCCGACAGCATTTCCGCATACCGTCTGATAGTAGGGTATAATCCGGTTGCTAATGCGTCACCGTACATCAAAACGCAATCTTTCCCTATCTGATATTCCTTATCCAGATTCAAATATGGATTATTCACAATGTACGTAGACGGGACGTAATATTCATTCAGTTTCCCTCCCATGCCGCCGCATAAAGC
>JAFSOM010000529.1 GCA_017447005.1 Oscillibacter sp. | reverse complement strand
CCGACGGTTATCGCGGCGGCGATTACCTCCCAGACGGGCAAGGCGCGCCTTCCCACTCACATAGACCTGCCCGTGAACGCCAATTCCGGCCTGAGCCGCAATTCGGTGATTCTGCTCGAGCAAATCCGGACGCTTGACAAGAAGCGTCTGCGCGAGCGTATGGGACACGTGGAGGAGAACATGATGACAAAAGTGGACGCGGCCATAGCGGTAAGTTTCGGCCTACCCCACGACCAGCTAGTATAAGCTGACGCCCTTCCGGTACGTTTCCCGGGAGGGCGTTGTAACGTAATCCGTACTGTTCAGGAAGTCGTTCCCTTGTTGCCGCGCAACGGCCCGTATTTCAACGGTTTCCATACGTTTTCCGCTTTCTCCGCGAAGTCGTCCAGATTTTCCGTCGTCTCCGCGAGGCTATCCAGATTTTCCGCCGTCTCCGCGAGGTCGCCCAGATTTTCCGCCGTGGCGACATAGAAACGCGTCAATTCCCGTGCGTCCATAAGGCGCGGAACAGGGTAAAGCGGATTCCCTTCCCGGGCGGCGTAACGCGCCATTTGCGCGATGTCCTCCGGCCTGATACAGTCGAATTTCTCCGGGATGTCCAAACGCCGTTCCATGTCGGTGACGGCGCGTATGAAGCGTTCCGCCGCCACGAAATCCGGCGTCCGTTCGTCGGCGAGTTTCAGCGCGACGGACAAATCTTTCAGGGGCCGCCACGCCGACGAGCCGTAAGCCCGCAGGACATGCGGGAGCAGTACGGCGTTAGCGAGACCGTGCGGGACGTTATAGCGGCCCCCGAGCGTATGGGCGACGCAATGACAGTAGCCCACGAACGAGCGCGTAAAGGCGGTTCCCGCCAGATACGACGCCCGCAACATCCCCTTACGGGCCTCCAAATCGCCGCCGTCGCGGTAGGCGCGCTCCAGAAAGCGAAAAATAAGCCGTACCGCCTCCACGGACGCCCGGCGGGTGTAACGCGTCGTAGAGCGTCCGATATAGGCTTCCACGGCGTGAGTCAGCGCGTCAAGGCCCGTTGTGGCGGTAAAGAACGGCGGTAGGCTGACCGTGTCCCGCGCGTCAAGGACGGCATACGACGGAATCAGGCAAAAGTCGCTGATTTGGAATTTGTGGCGGGTTCGTTCGTCCACGAGGATGGCGGCGGCGGTAGCCTCACTGCCCGTCCCGGCGGTCGTGGGAACCGCGAATACGGGCGGGAGTTTCGCGTGAACTTTCAAAATGCCTTTCAGGTCGCGGAGCGTCTTATCGGGGCGGGCGGCCTGTACCGCGACGGCTTTCGCGCAGTCCAGCGCCGCGCCGCCGCCGAATCCAATTACCGCCCCGCATTCCCCCGCCCGATACGCTTGCATAGCGGCTTCCGCGTCGGCGATAGTCGGATTGGCGACGGTTTTGTCATAGACCGTACAGCGGACGCCCGCGTCCCGCAAGGCCTCCTCAAGCGCGGACGTGACGCCGGAACGCCGTAAGGCGCTATCTGTGACCAGCAGAACCGCGCTGACGTTCCGTTCAGAGAGCTTGCCGGGAATTTCGCGCACATTGTTCAGAATTTCCGGCATCCGGTAGGGGAAAAGCGGCATGAGCAGATGAAAAGCCGTCTGAAAAGCGCGACAGTACGCCGCGAAAAATGCGTTCATAGAAATGTCTTCCTTCCTCTGATTCCTCTGATTTTTCGGACAGCAACGCGTCCCCTTGACCGGAATATGATACCATCTTTTTTCCAAAATGCAAGCGCGACGGTCAGCGCTAAAACGGCGTTTTGACGCCCGTCTTGACGAACGCGGAAAAAGGCGTATCATCGGGGAGGTTTTGTCGGAGACAGGAGACGGCGTCGGAATGCCGGACGGACGGCTTGCGCCCAAAGGTCAAAGCGCGGAGGCGTTTCATACGGCGGGAAAATTGAAGAGCGACAAGCCGCTCCGAACAATGCGCCCGTATCTTTACGCGCATACCCACAACAGCGCGTTATTTTCAAAGAAAGCGCGAAGACGCCCGCATTCTTTCAGCCATGTCAGATAGGAACGCGCCGTACTTCCTACAAGCGCGTACTGTTCAAAATTCATGACAAGTCCGTATTCGGCGAACAGCCTTTGCAGGATAGATTCAAAGTTGAGCGGCTCGCGGCAAATGTTCAAAATATCGTCCGCGATTTGATGAACCGTATCCCTGTTGTATTGCGCCAAGGCCCGAATGTCGGCGGTCGCTTCCGCATGGGAAGGAATAAACATCGCCGCGTCCATGTTGATGACCCGTTCCAGCGTTTCCAGATAGGACTTTACATCCGTAAGAAAACTGACGCGGTATTTTTCCAGCGTTTCCCGGCTTGACAGGCAGTCCGCCAGAAAAACGACATTGTCCTTTGCGCGGAAACCAACCATATCAAAGGAATGTCCGGGCAGGGGAATGACGCTCATTCCGTCTGGGAGCGCGTCGGGCGTCAGGGGCAAAGCGTCGCTCTCTTGCGCCATCAGAAACTTGTGACGCAGTTCGGACGGCGGACAGCCGCCATACAGGAACGTCGGCTCCAAAACCGGATGACAGGTAAAGTCGCGCTCTATGCCGGGCGCGTAAATCTTACATCCGGTACGCTCTTGTAAAAACCGATTCCCGCCGATGTGGTCGGCGTGGGAATGGGTATTGAAAACCGCCTGTAAACGCCAGTGACGTTGTTCCAGTATCTTGAGGGCTTTCTTCCCGGCGTTCTTATCGTTCCCGCTGTCAATCAGGACGACATTGTTTTCCTCCGTCCTGACGACGCCGATTTTCGCGGGACATTGGACGTAATAGCAGAGTTCCGATACCTGAATCAGTTCGTACACGATAAATCCTCCCATGTCCGGAACTCTGTCCGGGTTCCGGATAAGCCGCGCCGTTTTTCGTCCGCTCGGAGCGCGTAAGGGAAAACGCCCCGCCTGTCACAGCGGGAGCGTCTGATTACTTGCGCGGCTGACGTTCCATCCACGTGTCCGCCATGGTCGTCCACGCGGCGATGTCCGGCATAATCTCGTTGTCGTTATGGGCGTAGACCCGGTTCGCAAGTCCGATACCGTGCCCGCCGCGGTCGTAAAGGTGATATTCGCACTCTACCCCCGCCTCCTGCATGGCTAAAATAAAGCGCGTGGAGTCTTTCGGCAACACAACCGGGTCGTCCGTACTGTGCCACAGGAACGTGGGAACGGTGTCCTTTGTGACATGTTTCGTCAGGTCGAGGGCGTCAATCTGCGACTGGTTCGGCGTCCGCGTGCCGTACAGGAAATCCCGGATGAGCGCGGATTCGGAATTGTCCGGGGCGTTGATGGCTAACGCCTCTTTCGGGCAGGCGTTCATGAGCGGATAGCACAGAACCATTCCGGCGGCTTTGAGTTCGTCGCCGACGGGCGTAAACGGGAGTTGCCGGACATATTCCGGGTCGTTCCAGAACACCCCCGCCGCGCCGCATAAGTGCCCGCCCGCGCTGAAACCCATCAGGAACAGCCGCGACGCGTCCGTATTCCATTCGTCGGCGCGTTCCTTGATAATGCGGATAGCCTGAAACATTTCCAGCAACGGGAGCGGGAAACGATGATTGGTATCCAGTTGCGCGGGCATGGTCTCCCGGACTTCGCGGGACGAAAAGCCGAGACTGTATTCAAGCAGAAAGACGTTGTAGCCTTTGGCGAGAAATTCCAGCGCGACGCCTTCCTTTTCGCGTGTGGCGTGCATGAGGTACGCGCCGCCGGGGGCTAATAAAATTCCCGGACGCTTGCGGTAAAGCCGATAGCCTACCTCCGGGTCGGCGACATACGCCGTCAGGCGAGCGGAATCGTTGAGGGCCTGTTGTTGAATCTTCAAGAGATCATCCCCTTTCGCGTTTCATTGCGTTAAAGTATAACGCGCCGCATGGAATCTGTCAATAGGGCGCGGCGGCGCCGTATGCGTAGTATGCGTGTAGCAATCGTTGGCAAGTTGCGATTTTCGCCGCGCCAACGAAAATTTTACGCATACTATGCGTACCCATGGCGTCAATCGTCACAACCTGTTTGCGTAAGACATGGATTCGCTAGCAAGTGGCATTCGCGGAAGAAAAGAGTATTCTCTGTTTGCCGGATTTTTTCGCTCATCATGGCAATCGCGGTCTGCGTATCGACGCTTACAACGCGACAGTACGACCGTATGAACGGTTATCGCGCGATAAGAATCGAACGTTTCGTGAAGTTTGCGTAAATTTCGCGTCTCTTTTTCGGATATTTTCAGGCGGAAGTTTGCTATACTCGACGCCGGAAACGAACCGGGAAAGTTGACCTCGGCTAATATGCTGAATGTGAGGTGAGCGTATGAAATTCGCTGTGATACCGGCCTATGAGCCGGGAGAGGACTTGACGGAGATTGCCTCCGCGCTAAAACGACGGGGATTTGAAGTCGTCGTTGTGGACGATGGAAGCGGCGACACGTATGCTGGGATTTTTCAGAAAACGGGGAACTATGCCCATGTGATTTCCTGTCCGGTCAACCGGGGAAAGGGACACGCGTTGAAAGCGGCGTTTTCATGGTTGCGCGGGCGCGTCGGAGACAGTGACGCGATTGTCACGCTGGACTGCGACGGACAGCACGGGTTAGAGGACGCCGTGAAGCTGTGCGACGCGGCGCGGCGCGAGCCGGACGCGCTGTTTCTGGGCAGTCGGCGACAGTCCGCCGCGTCTCCTCTGCGCAGTCGGTTTGGAAACGCCGTCACGCGGAACGTTTTTCGCTTTTCCACGGGGCTGACGGTTTACGACACCCAAACCGGATTACGCGCTTTTTCCGCGCAACTGCTCCCGGAGGCGTTGGAAATTCCCGGCGAACGCTATGAATATGAGATGAACGCGCTGTTATACTGCTCTCGGCGCGGCGTTCCAGTCAGGGAAATTCCCATAGAGACTATCTATATCGACGGAAATTCTGGCTCTCATTTCCGGCCTGTGAGCGATTCTTGGCGCGTGTATCAGGAAATTTTCAAATTTTCCTGTTCCTCTTTTCTGGGATTTGCGGTAGACTACGCTCTGTACAGTTCGCTGATTCTTTTCGGCGTCGCGCCTCTATCCGCGAATATCGCGGCGCGTTGCGTCAGCGCGTCGGTCAATTTCAGCGTCAACCGACGGTTTGTCTTTCAGTACAAAGGCCCTCTTGCGGCAAGCGCGGTTCGCTACGCCGCGCTTGCGCTGGGAATCCTGATTTGCAATTCCGCGATTCTCTTTCTCCTTACGTCTGGGCTTGGCCTCAACCCCTTGCCCGCGAAGCTCGTAACGGAAGCCATACTGTTTCTGTTCAGTTATCTGGCGCAGAAGAAGATGATTTTTTCGGCGCAATTCATGATTGGAGCGTGAATAATTGTGGAAAACTTGTGGAGCGGCAAACGCTTTGGCGTTCTGTTTTCCGTTCTCCTGACCGCGTTCACGGCTTACGCGTTGCTGGACACGTTCGTGATTCCCCGGCAGTACGCGGTTGTCGCCCCGGATTCGGAGGCGGTTCAGCTAAACGAAGTAACGGCTCCGCCGCAGGATACGGAACGGAACGCGCCGACATCCCAAAACGCGGATAATAGCGACGCGCAAGAGACGCAATCCCAAAGCGCGGACGGAAGCGAAGCAATCCCGGATATGTCCCGAAAGCCTCGCCGAACGCATAGCGGCGCAGGCGGTTCGCGTACGAAATCGCGGGAGAGCGCGGACGGGAGCGCAACGAACAACGGAAACGCGGAAAATAGCGTCACGGTCACGGAAAGCGGCGTCCGCTCTTACTCCGACGACAATATTTCCATTAACATTACGCAATATCGCGCTTATAATACGGATATATACGTAGCGGATGTGACGCTTTCCTCTCCGGAATATCTCAAAACCGCCTTGGCGGGCAACGCCTATGGACGGAACATCAAAGAAAAAACCTCAACCATAGCCGCCGAAAACAACGCGATTCTCGCTATTAACGGGGATTATTATGGCGCAAGAAACAGCGGTTACGTTATCCGTAACGGAACGCTCTACCGTGACAGCGCGGCGGGCGGCGAAGTTCTTGCGATTTTCGCGGACGGCTCTTTCCGGATTGCGGATGACCGGGAAGTCACGGCGCAAGCGTTGCTGGACGCCGGAGCGGTACAGGTTCTGTCTTTCGGTCCGGCGCTGGTAAAAGACGGAGCTGTAACTGTCACGGAAGGGCAGGAAGTCGGCAAAGCTATGGCAAGCAATCCCCGCACCGCTATTGGCGTTATGGACAATCTGCATTATGTCTTTGTCGTGGCGGACGGACGCACCGGACAGAGCGCGGGAATGTCCCTTTATGAGTTGGCGGAATTTATGCGCGGACTTGGCGTGAAAACCGCCTATAATCTGGACGGCGGCGGCTCGTCTACAATGACGTTCAACGGAGAAATCATCAACCATCCCACAACAAACGGCAATTCCGTAAAGGAAAGGAGCGTGAGCGACATTGTCTATCTTGGAGCTTGAAACGCGGGAAAGAAAGAGATTAAAGGCGGCGCGAAACTATCTGTTTGTTTCCATTTTCTGCGCGTTTTTCGGGGCGGTCTATGAGATGTTCAGCCACGGCGTCTACTCGTATTTCATGGTTTACGCGTTCGCTTTTCCGCTTGCGTTGGGGCCGCTGCCCGAAATTCTCCGCGGACTGCGCGGCGCGGAACCGTCGCCAATCCCGGCGCGGCTGTGGGGCGCGGGCGTCGCTACGCTGACGGTCGGTTCCATCTTCCGGGGAATCCTTGACATTTACGGCACGTCCAGTCCGCTCTCTCTCGTTTACTGGATTGTCGGGGGACTGTTGTTGCTGTCCAGCGTAGGACTGCTCTTGTTGCCCAGCGCCTTGACGGGACTTTTGAACTCAAGGAAAGGAAACGCCACATGAATACTGTCGCTTGACGGAAAGATTCTCCCGATTATCGCCTTGAGAAGCGTACGACCGTCTGGATTGCGCTTTCCGTCAGCGTATGAGCAATATCAGATTGACAGAGTGGAAAAAGAGACGATGAAATCCCACAGTTTGGGAATTTATTTGCAGAATGAAAACGGAGCGTTTGACTTACCGGACGAAAACGGCTTCAGCCCGCTTGACGGGATTTTACGCGACCTGATTGAGATAGAGCGGGAGACGGATAATCGCAAAGCGCAAACGACGATGTTAATTATCGACTCGAAAAGCGTTCAGAATGCCGACACCGTGCGGACAAAGGGCTACGACGCGGGCAAAAAAACAGGAATCAAGCGGCGTATAGGAGTCGATATTCTGGGATTGCCTCATGTCGTCATGCTTACGGCGGCCAATGTGACTGACCGTGACGGCGCCTTCCAAATGATTTTCCTTGCCTTTATCCGTCTGCTTTTGGCAAGATACTAAACAGGCTCTAATATTATGGGAGGCGGCGTCATTGTAAAAGCGTATTGAGCGGGAGTCCGTCACAATCGGCAAAAGCGCGCCGCCGGGATTCCGGTTAAACTGTAAAATTCCACAAAGTTGTATTTCCTATAAAAAAAGGGTTGTATTCCGTTCTTT
>JAFSOM010000528.1 GCA_017447005.1 Oscillibacter sp. | reverse complement strand
TATTTTCTGGAATACGCGAACCCCGCGACGAATTATCTGATTTACGCGCCGTTCTCCAAGCCGCGCCCGGAGGACAATCATTTAGAGGATACGCTTCTCTATTCCAAACGCTTTTACGCCGACCGCGCCGCCCTCTTATGCGCCGATTTGGGCGTTGACGAACGCTATAAGCCCGTGATTGAACGTCATATCGACTATTTCCGGGGAAAAAATCGTCTGCGCCGTTTTTACGATGTGGAGATTGACGCCTACGACGAGGAGACGATTACCGTCGGCCTGATGAGCGCGATTTGCCGCCTGAAAGTCTGTTCGTTTGAGGAAGTCGCGCGGGCGGTTCTCATGGAGGGAACGTCGGAGAATCCGGTGACGGAGGGAACGCTGTCGGAGAATCCGTTCCTGACGGAAATGGAAAAGTACGGCCTCGCGGCGTCGTTCTGGAATCTGTGCGGACAGCGTTTCGGCTACCGTGACGAACAGCCGACGCTGGCGCGTTTCGCGGCGACGCTGTTCGTCACCCGCGCCGCGTGTCAGCTTTCCTGTGATGTCCCGGAGGCGTGGACGCCGTTCGTCTCCCGCAAGTCCGGCAATGTGATTGCGTTCACGGACAATCTGATGAACAATGTCCTGTACGGGGAACGCTATGACGCGCTGTCGGAATACGTATCCGGTCTTTTACGCGTCCCGGAGACGCTGGAAGCCTTGCCGCCGGAGGCTTTGCTGGACTGCGACGCGTTCGCCGCCGCGGATGACATTCTCATCCGCTGGATAACGGAGCGGCTCGTAGCCGAGGATGTCGGCGCGAAACTGAACGCTTTCGGCATTCCGGAAATCTGCGAAAAACGCGCAAAGACACATTGCGCCGACAAAAACCGGGCGGTTTACGAATTGTTAAATTCCGCGTACCGTTTGGTTTCGGCGGCGCATTACGTTTGCCCGGACAGCCTGAAGGAAATCGCCGAACAATATCAGAATCAGGATTATCTGTTAGACGCGGCCTACCGGACGTTCTATTTCTGTTATGACCGTATCGGCGATACGGAAGCGTTGCGCTCTCTGCGCGCTCTCGTGGAAAATATCTATGCCAACGAATATTTGTCCGCGCTTTTGCCGAAATGGAATCGGGCGTTGCAGACGGATGATATAACGTCCGTCTTGCGCCTGCAACGGAACTTCTACCGGGACTGCGTGAAGTGCGCGGTGAAAACGCCGCGTGACCGGGTTGTCGTGATTATTTCGGACGCGATGCGCTATGAAGTGGGGCGGGAACTGTTCCAGAAACTGTCGGACGACCCGCGCTGTACGGTGAAACTGTCGGCGCGTCTGAGCGTTCTGCCGAGCGTGACGCGTCTGGGCATGGCGGCGCTGTTGCCGCATAAGTCGCTGGCCATGACCGACGATTATAAAATTCTCGCGGACGATATTCTATGCGACAGTCTCGCGGCGCGGGAAAAAGTTCTCCGCGGACATATGCCCCGCAGCCGTTGCGTGCAATATGACGATATAAAAGACATGAACACGGCGGAACTGCGCGGACTTGTCGCGGGAAACAACGTCATTTATGTATACCACAATCAGATTGACGCCCGCGGCGATAAGCCCAATACGGAAGATGAGGTTTTCGCGGCCTGTCGGGAAGCGGTTCAGGAAATTTACGCGCTGATTCACGCCCTTTCCAGCAGGGCCAACACGCAGCATTGTTTTGTTACGTCAGACCACGGCTTTCTTTACAGGCGGGATGAAATCCGGGAGAGCGACAAAATCAATGTCGCCGACAGTAAGGAGGCGTATGTCAACCGCCGCTTTATCGTATCGAAAAGCGTGGTTGCCGGAGAAGGCGTCGCAAGCGTTCCCATGAGCCGTATTTTGGGCAACGATGACGGGAAAACGGCGTCTTTTCCGATTGGCGCCAATGTATTCAAGACGGCGGGCGGCGGTCAGAATTTCGTACACGGCGGCTCCTCGCCGCAGGAAACGCTTATACCCGTACTGGACATCCGAACGGAAAAAGGGCGCGTGGCCTCCGTGGGCGCGAAACTCGTGCTGGTCAGCCTGATACGGAAAATCACAACTTTGAGCGTAACGATGGACTTTATTCAGGCGGAACCCGTGGGCGAATCCGTCAAAGCCGCGACGTACAGGATATTCTTTATCTCGGAGGACAACGAAAAGATTTCCAGCGAAAATATCCATATTGCGGGCAGCCGCGAAAAAGAAGCGCGAAAGCGTATCTTTTCCCTGCGCTTTACGTTCAAAAATCAGCGGTACGATAAGGGAAAGCAGTATTATCTGGTGGCGATAAACGAGGATGGCGAGGCGTTGCGACATCCTGTGTTCATGGACATTGCCGCTTCGGATGATTCTTCCGACGCATAACGCGGACATGGTAACTGGATTTCAAATACGCCAATTTTGCTCGGGGGAACGGCAAAAAGTTTCTGTGAGTACGCCGCTTCTCATCTCCTGTCAAGATTAAAAGGCGGGATTTATGATAAGTATGCGTTTCCTTGATTTTTTTGCGTATCTCACCGTTGCCGCTGTCCCGCCGCGCCATTCTCCGTTATAGACTGCCAGCAGCATATCCACATGGTCTACCATAAAGCGATTCCGTTCGAGCATACAGCCTTCGCTATATTCCTTTTGCATATAAAAAACGGAATCCGCCCAATTCAGAATCCCTTGAGGTAAGCGTCGTCTGTGGGGGCGGATTGACGCGAAAAATCCCCGGCTCAAAGTGAGTCGGGGAACAGGGAGTGAGTAAAGATATGACGCCCAGCCGCGCAAACCGTCAGATTTGCGCGGCTAAACGGTTCTATTCACGCG
>JAFSOM010000527.1 GCA_017447005.1 Oscillibacter sp. | reverse complement strand
TCTCCGCCATGTAAGCGCCGCGTAGAAGGAGGCGCTTATGATGGAACGTACATTCCGGGGCGGCGTCCACCCGGATGACGGCAAAGAATATTCACGCGACGCGGCGCTGACGGTATACGAGCCGAAAGGGGAACTTGTGTTTCCGGTTTCGCAACACATCGGAAAGCCCGCGAAAGTCGTCGTCAGCGCGGGAGACGCCGTTCTCGCCGGACAGCTTCTCGCCGAAAGCGACGGTTACGTGTCCTCTAACATTCACTGTTCCTGTTCCGGGACGGTCAAGGCCATTGAGAAACGGCGCACGCTCATGGGCAGTCTCGCGGAATGCGTCGTCGTGGAGAACGACGGCAAATTTGAGACGGTCAAGGGGATGGGAATCCGGACGGGCTATCAGAAGTTGAGCCGGGAAGAAATCCTGCAAAAAATCCGCGACGCGGGCGTTGTGGGCATGGGGGGCGCGTCGTTCCCCACGCCCGTCAAACTGGAGCCGAAAAAACCTGACGCCATTCGGTATGTCATCGTCAACGGCGCGGAGTGCGAACCGTATATCACCTGTGACGACCAGCTCATGAGAAACCGCGCAAGCGAGATTGTCACGGGCCTGAAAGTCATGCTGACGCTGTTCCCGAACGCCGAAGGCGTGATTGTGATAGAGCGTAACAAGCCGGAAGCGTTGGCGACCATGTCGGAAGCGGTCTTGATGGAAAGGAAAATCCGCGTCCAGCCCGCGCCGACGAAGTACCCGCAGGGCGGGGAAAAGGCCATTATCAAAGTCGTGGCGGGACAAGATACCAAAATGAGCCAGTTACCCGCCGAAGCCGGGTGCATTGTCGACAACGTTTCCACGGTGTACGCGATTTACGAGGCCGTCTGTTGCAACACGCCGTTGATTCGACGCGCCGTCACGGTGACGGGTTCGGCGGTCAAGAAACCCGGAAACTTTATTGTGCGCGTGGGCACGTCGTTCGCGGAACTGCTGGAAGCGGCGGGAGGCCCTGTCGAGGGCGCGGAAATTCGCAAGGCGATTGCGGGCGGGCCTATGATGGGCATTGCCTTGGCGGATTTGGATGTCCCCGTACAAAAGGCCAGTAACGCGCTGACGCTGTTCGACGAGGACGACGTAGAGACGGCGCGACGCAAACTTACGCCGTGTATCCGTTGCGGACGCTGTAACGAAGTCTGTCCCATGGGCCTGACGCCGCAAATGATGGGCGTCGCCGCCGAACGGAAGGACTATGACAAGTACGAACGCCGCCTTTACGGGCTGGAGTGCATTTCGTGCGGGTCGTGTACCTACATCTGTCCGGCGAAACGTCCGCTCATGCAACTGTTCAAGGACGCGAAAGCGGCGATTTAGACGCCCGTCGCGCTCAGGGAGGTGGAGTGAAATGACTTACAACGTCTCTTCCTCTCCGCATATCCGCCACCCGTTGAGCACGGGCCGGGCCATGTACGACGTGATAATCGCGCTGACGCCCGCAACGCTGTTCGGTATCTGGCATTTCGGCCTACACGCGCTCTTGGTCGCGCTCATGAGCATTGTTTCCGCGCTCACGACGGAATACGTGTTCGACTATATCACCGGACGCGAAAACACGCTTTACGACGGTAGCGCGGTCGTGACCGGACTGTTGCTCGCGCTGTGCATACCGGCGTCCGTACCGCTGTACGTGCCCTATATCGGCGCCGTGTTCGCCATTTTGATTGTGAAATGTCTGTTCGGCGGACTGGGCAAGAATTTTATGAACCCCGCCCTCGGCGGTCGCGTCTTCCTGTTGCTCTCGTTCGGCGGCGCGATGACGCGCTATACGGTCGACGGCGTGACAAGCGCCACGCCGCTGGCCCAACTCGACGCCGGAACCGCCGTCAACGTCGTGCGGATGTTCACGGGCCACGCCGGAGGCGTCCTCGGGTGCTCGACGTTCGCGCTCCTGATGGGCGGCCTGTATCTGTGGGTGGTCGACGCGATACCGTGGAGAATCCCCGCTTCCGTACTGGTCAGTTTCTGCGCGTTCATGGCCCTGTTTGGCGGCGACGGCTTTGACCTCTATCATCTCTGCGCCCACCTGACGGGCGGCGGTATCGTCATGGCGGCGTTCTTTATGGCTACGGACCCCGTGACTTCGCCCGTCACGGCCCCCGGGCAACTCCTCTACGGTTGTCTGGTCGGATTCTTCAGCGCCGCGTTCCGCGTCTACGGCTCCTCCGCTGATTCCGTTAGTTACGCCGTGATTCTCTCGAACCTCGCCGTGCCGCTCATGGACGAACTCATTATCCCGAAACCGTTCGCCTACCGCAAGAACGCCGCCGAAACGCCCCCGCAATTCGTATGGAAAACGCCGTCCCCGTCTACTTGCGCTATGGCTTGCGTACTGGGCGTGTCTATCGCGTTACTCTGCGGCGTGTCCGGCATTACGGCGGGCGTGGTCGAACGGCGTCAACTCGCCGAACACCTGTCGGCCTATCGCACATTGCTTCCGAACGCGGTGGACTTCTGGCTACCCCGGGAAACCAATCAGGCTATCAGCGACATGGACGGCCTATGGAATCCCGCTTACGGAAACTCACTGATTCAGGAGGCCGCGACGGGTACGGACGCGGTAGGCGCGGCGGCGGGACATGTCGTCACCGTGCGCAGTCTCGACGGACGCGACGCCCCGATTACGCTTTCCGTGGGCTTCCTGCCCGACGGTACTGTCAGCGGCATTCTGTATTCGGAACTGAACGAAACGCCCGGAATCGGCATGAAAGTAGGCGACGACGCGTTTGCCGGACAATTCAAGGGCATTCCGGCGCGTGCGCTGACGCTCGGCGCCGATATTGACGCGGTCTCCGGCGCGACGGTCTCTTCCCGCGCCGTATTGAACGCCGTCAACGCCGCTATCGACTTCCACGCCGCCTACGGCGCGACGATGAACTGAAACGGAGGGGATTTTTGATGAACGCATGGAAACAACCGTTAAAAAGTTCCCTCTCGGCGCTGTTCCTGCTGGGGACTTGTCCCGTACTGGCGGCCTGTGATACCTGCGCTAACGCTTCGCTAATCGCGGCGGCGTCGGTTCTCGTGTTCGCGCTGACGAACTTCATTTTGTACCTGTTGCGCGGCGTCGTGACGGGCGGCGCTAGAATCGCGGTTCTGCTCACGACGGCGTCCGCGTTCGCCGCGCTCGCCGTACTGCTCACGAAAGCCTATTTCCCGTCGCATTACGACGACATCGCGCTGTATCTCCCCTTGACGGCGTTGCAGTGCGCCGCGCTTGACCGCGTTTTCGACGGCGACGACTTCCGCGCCGCGCTCAAAACATGGGCGCGTCCGGCTATGCTTTATGTCCTGACGCTGTTCGCGGTCGGACTTCTGCGGGAATTTCTCGGCGTCGGCGCCGTATTCGGCCTACAGGTTCTGCCGTCCGATATGGAGCCTGTCGCGTTCTTCCACAGCGTCCCGGGCGCGTTCCTCACGCTCGGCCTTCTGCTGATGGGCGCCAAGGCCGCCGGATTCCTGTCCGACGCCCCCAGAGAGGAGGCGCAGTCATGACCGAATACCTGATAGGCGTTGTCGCCGCCGCGCTGGTCAATGACATCGCCTTGCAACGGGCGTCGGGCGTGGAAAGTCCCGATACCCTTGCCCGTCTCAAACGCGCCTCCTGTATGGGCGGCGTCACGATTCTTGTCACGCTCGCCGCTTCCGTACTGTCCTACGCGCTCTACTACGGCGTCCTGTCGCCGCTGGGCCTGCAAGCCGCGTGGATTCCGGTCTTTACGCTCACGGCGGCCCTCTGCGCGGCGCTGTGCGGACAGATGGCCCGTAACGGCGCCGGGTATCTCGCGGACTTAATGGACGCGCAATGGCCTTTGCTGACGCTCAACGCCGCGCTGTTAGGCGTCACGCTTCACGGCGTCTGGCAAGGCGACAGCTTCGCCGGAACGGTTCTCACGGCGCTGTTGGCGTCGGCAATCTTCGCCGCGACGCTCGTCGCGCTCACCGCGATTGAGGCCCGGCTTGATACGGACGCGTTACCGCAGAGCGTGCGCGGCTTCCCCGCGTTACTGCTCATCGCCGCGCTCGTGTCCATGGCCCTGACCGCCTTCGCGGGACTGTAAGCGCTTTCATTCGGGACGGTTCGCCGGGAAACCGGAGGCCGTCCCGCCGCTTTTGGGAAAAATTGCCACTTGAGCGGTTGACGCGTCTTTGTCGCCCCCCTTTGGGGGAGATGTCACGAAGTGACAGAGGGGGAGAACAACGCCCCCACCCGGCGCTACGCGCCACCCTCCCCCAAAGGGGGCGGGCTTTGAGCGGCGCAACCTTTCAGGCGGAAAATTTGTGACGAAACTGTAAATTTTACGCGCCGGAACGCCGGACGGCGACGTATGGAATCTTGGAAAATGTTTCATAAAACGCGCTTTTACGCCGTCTCCGTTCCCGAAAACGCCTCATAAAAGCCCGCGTCCGCTTGAAATCGTTTTGAAAAACCGTAAAGACGGGGCTTGCATTCCGGCGGGAAAGAGGCTATACTATAAAAGTAGAATTTTGTTTCTGACAGGTCCGGAACGCCTCGGGCCTGTTCTTATCAGGTATTCCGGCATTCACGAAAACGGGGAACGCTCCCCGCTCTTGCGCGAATTTTGCGGAAAGGAGTAGATATATGGCATATAAACGTCTCGGCGAACT
>JAFSOM010000526.1 GCA_017447005.1 Oscillibacter sp. | reverse complement strand
TCGCAGATTAAAGCCGCCGCCCGCTCAAACTGTTGCGCGGTCAGCATTCGCAGGGTATAGCGCATTAACACGGCGACGCCGCCCGCTTTTTGGGACAGACGCCTGTAAAATATCGCAAACGCCGCCACGCCTAAATAGGCTTCCGTTTTGCCGCCGCCGGTTGGAAACCAGAGCAAATCTACCGTGTCATGCCATTCGCCGGACGGGTCAACCAAGTCGGGCAGGCACATTACCACGTAACAGAGCTGGAAAGGATACCATGACACCGCATTTTCCGGCTGTTCCCGCTTTTTCGCGGATTGGCGTTTCATCGCTTCATTGGCGTACGCGAACGCCCGCCACGCGGTCGGGTTGTTCTCCAGAATGTCCAAGCCGTTGGAGAGACGCTCCGCGCAGAGCTTCACGCGGGAAAGCTCTTTCTCCGCCGTCTCCCGATAAGGCGCGCCCAGTTGGGACGCAATTTTCCCTAAATCGTCCTCTCCCCATGACCTGTAAGCGGCGATATAGTCCCGCAGTCCTTGCGCGGCCTTTCGCTTTGTCTCGTCCCGCCACGCGTCCATGAGAAAGCAAAAGTTTCCGTTTTCCGGGACGGACGCAATCATTTGCGGCACGGACGCGCATGGCAGAAAATCGCTTCGGATTTCCTTGACCGGCGTCCCGTCGTCCCATTGGACTGAACAGCCATGCCCGGCGGCGTACTGATGTACATAGCGGTATAAAAGGTCCTGTACTTTTCTGTCAGCGCTCCCTACGGCGTCTAACAGACGGTCAACGGGAAGAAATTCCCCAAAAACGCGCAGTTCGCATTGAAAAAGGGCATGGGTATTGTTTTCACGCTCATTCCGGCTGTAGGGCTGACTGTTTTCCAGAGAAATCGTCCATAGACGGCTTCCGTCTTGGTATTCCCGCCTGAACGACACGCGCAAAACCGCCCGACCGTCCAGTAACGTGAGACGGAAACCGGGAGACAGCGTGACCTCAATTTCCCCTGTATCCAGAATGCGTCTTGCGTAAAGATGTTTCGTATATTTTCCTTCCGTCGTTTCGCTATGGGCGTACCATGCGGCGCGGAAACGCGCTTTCACTCCCGCAACGCGTCCGGATAGCGCGAAGGACATCGCCATTACGGACGGCCTGTAACGTCCGGTTTCGAGAATCGCTTCCGCGTTTTCGTCTTCCGGGTCTCCGTCCTCCATCACGGAGTCAGCGTCCCCGCCCACTTGCGCCGTTTGATTCATTTTCTTTTTCGGCCAGAGAACCCCGCAGACATACGTTTCCAGCGGCGGCTCGTCGAGAATCTCATCCGTTTCCACCGGGCCGACAGCGTCGCGGCGGATAAAATCCAGAATGGTTTCTCTTGCCTGATAGTATTCCTCATAAGCCATTGGAGGCCCTTCTTCCGTTCAGTTGTAGTAATTGATAAGCGCGAAACCGCCCAGTTCGCAGGCAAGCCAGCAGCCGGACTTGCGGTAAATATTTTCCGCTGACGGCTCTTCCGGACGTATCACTGTCGTGAGCGCGGAAACGTAAACGGAACTGATGGACGCGGGCGCGTTTTTGTTTTTATTGGTCTCTTGGAATCCGGCCTCTAGCGCCTTTGCAAATGACGCGGAGGTTTGTCCAAGGCAAAATCCGTCAAAAAATACGTCAAAAATGAATTGGCTTTCATTTTGAGCGGGATACAATACGAGGGGGAAACCCGATTCCATACCGGAAAGGAAAGTCTGAATCTCTTCCGCTTTTTCTCCGGCAACGCAGGACAGGCAGTCCAAATCGTCGGGTTCCATGGCGATTCCGGCGCAAAAGATTTTTTGCGTTCCATATCTTTGGTATGTCCCGCATTTTATCCAGCGATTTTCTCCAACCGATTTCATATAGCGTTGTTCCGGCTCCACCAAGCGCAAATCCGTTTTCGCTCTGGTCACGGCGACATAGGAGGCTTTCAACGCGTCCGTTTTCGCGTGCGGGTCGTCCGCCCGATTGTTGAACACAAGCGGACTGTTTAACCAATATACGCGTTCCGCCTCACTGCCCTTGGCGCGGTGAACTGTCGAAACAATAACGCCCGCTCCGGGACGGTTCAGACAGAGTTCCGGCAGGGAATCCAGCTTTGACAGGCGCCGCAAGACTTCCCGACGGTACAGCACAGCGGAATGCGGGTGAGAATCCAA
The DNA here is from genome assembly GCA_017447005.1 of Oscillibacter sp. Lineage (GTDB taxonomy): Bacteria > Bacillota > Clostridia > Oscillospirales > Oscillospiraceae > Oscillibacter. The sequence continues at coordinate 4,943 of JAFSOM010000526.1, read as the reverse complement.
CGCTTTTAAAGCCTCCCATTTTTCGTCGACTCCGTCAACTTCGGATTCCTCAGCCTGCGCGAAAAAGGCGTCCTTGTCGATTTGAATATCCGTACAGCCGCCCAAAATTTGCCCAATCCAAGGGGCCAGCGACTGATGTCCCGCTCCCCGCATGACTGTATGTTTCACGAACTTCGCCCCGCTGCCAAAGAATCTGTCGCTGACAGCCGCCGCTTCCCCATTGGTTTTGCATAGAATCAACTCGTTCCGTCCGGTCAGGACATTGGGAAGTTGTTCTTCTTTCAGCCTCGGCAGAGCGGATTTGCATTCGTCTAAAACGCGTTCCTGTTCTTCCTCATCGCCGCGCAACAGCGACTGGCGCATTTTGTCTCCTAAGCGTCCCAATTTTTCCGTCTGGCGGTGATTGCGTTCCATTTCCCCGGTTTGGAATCCTTGCTTTTCAATCCACCGGAACAGGTCAACGGACGCGCAGTCCCCTTTTTCCCTTACTGACCAGTCGTAAATAGACTGACAACGGTCTCCCAGCAACAATGCCCCGCAATTCATCAGGGAGAGCATTTCCCGTAACATTCTGGCGCGAACGCCTACCGTGTCCTGTACCTCATCCACAATAAGATAGGAAATGTTCTCTAAAGAATCGGGCTGTTCCCGGAATTTTTGGATAAACAGTTCAATTCTCTGGTCATAGTTCAATCCGGGCGAAAGGTCATCGGAAAGCATATAAGTAGCGAAAGAATCGAACGTGCGGATTATCAGGCGTTCTTCCGCGATGAAACTGTCCATCAATTCCCCAATTTCCTCGCGCAGACGGGCGCTAATCACGGCTACCGCGTTCTTGGAGAAACAGAGCGCAAGAATGGCGCCCTCTGTGGCATCGTTTTTCAATAAGTACGCAAGACGCTTTACCACGGTATAAGTTTTTCCGGCGCCGGGTCCCGCGTTTACCCATACGCGGCTGTTTGGGGACGCGTAAATCACCTCATTCTGCGTCAGCGCTTTCGATTGCGTTATCGTCCGCGGCTCTACGTCCTCCGGTTGCGTTGTCGTCCGCGGCTCCACGTCCTCCGGTTGCGTTATCGTCTCCGGCTCTACGTCCTCCGGTTGCGTTGTCGTCCGCGGCTCTACGTCCTCCGGTTGCGTTGTCGTCCGCGGCTCTACGTCCTCCGGCGGCGTTACCGTCTCCGGCTCTATGTCTTCCGGTTGCGTTACCGTCTCCGGGTCTACGACTTCCGGCGGCGTTAGCGGCTCCACATCCTCCGGTTCCCGCTCTATCCGCTCGAAATTGTCGGCGGCTGAACAGTCGGCGTAACGCGGACACGCCGTCTTTTCACAGCGACATAAAAACCGATTTCCCCCAACAGGCACGCCGAACGCCAGTTCCGCTTCGTGATTGCACACCGTACACACCGGCGGCCCATTGCGCAAAATTTGCCTTTGCAACAGCGACAAGGGCGCGGAAGGCTCTTTCCGCTCGTTGTATTCTTCGGACAGGACTTTATAATCAAGGACTTGCGCCAGAAAATCACGGTCAGTTTTCCGACCCGTCCGGTTGATGTATACATTGCTCCGCAACGCGATATTTGATTTCATTCGTTTCGCCTCACTCAACGCAGTAAGCAAAACCAAGTTGGTTAATTTCCGCGCTCCGTCCCTTTTTTTCATTGTAGGATTGATAGACGGACACATGGGCAATCATATCTTCGTCAATGAAAGCCTTCAGGCGCAGTCCCTCGTACTGAAAGCCCTTAATCGGCAACAGGACGCGCTTTAACTCGTTTTTCTGACCGTCCGCGAAAATAAAGACGGCGTTGGTGGTATCCTCCACGACCCCAAAGCTAAATTCCGGCGATGGGCATGGAATCTCCTGTCCGGCCTTGAACACGGGATACAGGGAACCGTCCGACATCAGAACGCCGAAATCGTGTTGCAGCTTATAAACGGGACGCTGTTCGGCCAGAAACGCCGCGCCGCTCGCTACGACCCATTGCGCGTTTTCGGGACGGTAAACCCTGCTCCCGCCGATTTGTTCCAGACGGCGGACAATCGGACGCATTTCACAGCTTCCGCCCACCATTAAAATCGAATCCAACTGCTCAATCGTGATATGCGCCTTGCGCGCCGCCTGTTGCAAAACGTCGGCGGCGTCCTCCACTTTCTGGGCAATCAAACCCTGAAATTCCTCTAAGGAGACGCTTTCGCGGGCAATTTTGCGTCCGCCGTATCTCGTCAGCAGAATCGGGGCGAAATCTTCCGCGGAGAGCCGTTTTTTCGCGTCTTCGCTTTGGCTGATAATCTGGTCCCGTTCCATTCCGGTCATGTCCTCGAACGCTTTCGCAACGCCGCTTTGCATAATTCTCGCGTGAAAGTGACGGGCGAGCATTTCGTCAATGTCGTTGCCGCCCAGACGGCGACCGGATACCGCCAATTCCTGAATCACGCCGTTTTCCGCCGTCAGAATGCTGACATCCAGCGTGCCGCCGCCCCAATCGAACACGGCGACGTTACTGGCCCCGGCGATTTCCTTCTGACAGTAGATATAAGCCGCCGTCGGTTCGCTGACAAACGAACGCACCCGGATACCGGCTCTTGAGGCGGCGCGGCGAAGAGCGGCTCTCTGTTCCGGCTGAAAGTCTACCGGAATGGAAATCACCGCTTCCGTCATCGGAAGGTTGGATTTGTCATCCACAGCCTTTTTGACGCGTTCCAGAAATAACGCGGTCACATCCTCGGCGCTATAGTCCCGACCGCCTACCGCGACGCGCCATTCCTCGTTGCCCAAAATGGACTTGAAAGAGGAAATCACCTCGTATCCCTCGGACTTTAGCTGTCTGCGGCGCTTTTTGACTTCCATGCCGAACAGAGGCGACTTTTCAGGGTGCAGAGCGATAAGGGACGGGAAAGGCTGATTCATTTCCCCCAAAAAGTTTGGAATCATCTCGTTGTTGCGAAACAGGCATTCCACGACCGCCGTATTGGTTGTGCCGAAGTCGATGCCATAGGAAGCCATTTATTGTTCCTCCAAAGAAATTCCCTTGTATTTCAAAATGCCCAGCAGATGGTCGCATAGCGGGGACAACATCTCAATGTCTTTCCACGCTTCCGTATCGGTCAGATTTTCAAGGACATTTTTTAAAGCGGAATTAAGTTCAGCCTTATATCCCGAAAGCGCCTGCTCCGCCGAATTTTTATTCATTCGTTGAAGCGTATCGGCCTCTTCCTTCATTTTCATCGCAGTTTCCCTGTCGGATTCCGCCTGACGTTCCGCGTTTTCCAGACGCATACGAAGCTCGGCGTTTTCCTGCCGCGCCGCGCCCAATTTCCGCGTCAAATCCGCGCATTGGCGTTCGCTTTCTTTCAAGCGCGATTCGGAACGCGCCAGCGATTCCTGTAATTTTTCCGTGTTGCGGGATTCCTGTTTTGCGGACGCTAAAGCGCGCTCCAGAAGTTTAATAAGTTCGTTCGCTTTCCCGACAGTCCCGGGCGATTGCGGCTGCTCCGCGCCATTTTCAGCGGATTTAGAAGGAGGCGTTTCCGGCGCGGCTTTTTTTGCGGGAATTTCCGCGTTCGCCTTGTTTTCGGTTGCTGACTGCGCCGCTTGCGATTCCGCGGAGATTGCGGACGCGGTTTCCGTCGTCAGGGATTCCGCGCCGGATTGTCCCGCCGCTTTGGAGAGCGCCGCCGACGTTGCGGAAACGCCTTGTCCCGTTTCTTCCGATTCCTCCGCGGGCGCGGCGCGTTCCTCCAATCGTTCCGCTACGGATTCCTGCGCGTTCCGCGCGGGTTCCTCCGCAGACGCGGACTTTTGCGGAACCGCTTGGACGGGAGAATTTTCTTCCGCTTTATGGGCTTTCGTTCCCGCAAGGGAGGAGGCGCCATGTCCGGAGCCGTCCAAGCCCGTCCTCATAAGAAATTCCCGATATTCCTTTTTTGCGCGTTCTCCCGAAAAATCCGCGAACAGAACATCAAAAAAGGTTCTCAACGATTCCTTGTCAACCGACCAGTTTTCAACGGGAAGCAAAAGCAGTTTCCGCAACTGTTCGGCGCTCACCTTATCTTTCATGTCCCTTATGTCGGAAATAGCCTGTGCGCTATTATCAGCGAAATGTGCGATAAACCATTGAATTTCCGACGCAAGCCCATTCGCGCTTGATATTTCCTGTAAACGCGCTTTGATAGCCTGAGACATTCTAAGGAAAGCGGCTTGTTGTTTTTTCTTTTTAGGCGGTTGGGAATTTACCCATTTGAGAAACGCCTGATTCCATTCTTTTTGAATGTTTTCAGAGAGAGAAGGGTACACATTGCTGTAAAACACGCCTGTAACTTGCGCAGGAAAAATTGAGAGCGCGTCGAGACAGAGCGAATAATCGGGATGTTCAGAAGCAAGTTCGTCCCGAATCTTGTCCATGAGAGGGGTCGTCTGCTTTACAGACGCTGTTTTCTTTGCTGAAGGGAACCATTCACGAAGAGTTGGCATGTTCAACCTCCCTAGCATAAATCGCAAATAGAATAACGGAGCGGCGCGAAGTTAAGTTTTGCCACGCGTTTTGAGCGCCGCGAAATTCATGCGTGAGCCGTCATTTTTGAAAACGCCTCAAATGTGATAAAACATTTTTATTATAGCAGTCCTTATAGGGAAAAGCAAGAGGATTTATCGATTTTTGGCAAATTTTCGGATGTTGCGCCGTTGACGTGCGCTGAACATAGCGCCTTTGTCGTCCGCCGCCAATCCAAACAGTTCGGCGGGGAAAAACGGATGGGAAGATACGCGTTGCCAGCGCTTTCCGGCAAAGCCGCTTCACGCTGACAGGCGCGTCCAGCGGAACGACCGCAGGGACGCTCTTACTTATAATGTAAAGCCGGTATGCGTAAAGTTTTCGTTGGCGCGGCGGAAACTTGCCCTCATCCGGCGCTGCGCGCCACCTTCCCCCGTAGACGGGGGAAGG
>JAFSOM010000525.1 GCA_017447005.1 Oscillibacter sp. | reverse complement strand
GTCCTGCGTCCGGGCGGACGGCTGATTCTGCGCGACATGACGATGTCGGCGCCGATGGCGTGGATTGCGAACCGTCTGGAAATGCCGCTCATTCATCTGCTGGGACACGGGGACGCGCGCGTTTACACTTACGCGGAAGTTCGCAAATTGTGCGAAGACGCGGGACTGACGCCGGAAACCGTTGTTCAATGGCGGAAGGGCCTCCGCCTGCACTGCGTCGCAAGAAAGCCTGTCGGCGGCTGAAACGGCGGGGAGAGCGCATTGTATTTTCCTTATGGAGCAATTCCCACGCGGACGCCGCGCCGCAAGGCTAAAAAGGCGTCCCGTCATTTTTGACGGGACAGCCTTTTCATTTCATACGCTCCGCGCATTACGCGCATATCTCGTGAATCCACTCGATAAACGTACCCGTGGAAGTTCCCTCGTTACTGCCGTGCGGCATATCCCAGACCAGATGATAGTCCGCGTCCAGTCCGAGGGATTGCGCCGCAAGACAGATGTTATAGCCCACGCTGAACGACGTGTGCTGGTCGGCGGTACCGCTCCGGTCGCGCCAGTAGAGCGCGGGATTGACCGGCGTTAGGCCGTTGTTCCCCAGCATAATTTCCGTAGCGTTGAGCAAATCCGCCTGACGCGAAATCGCGTCCGCGCCGTCGCCGGTCAACGCCTCCGAAATATAAGCGTCAACCTGTTCGGCGTTGAATCCGTCCAGCGCGGACAACTCCTCGTAATTCGCCGAAAGAATCTCCGCCACGCTCCGCGAAAAGTGTACGGCCTCGTCAGCGGGCGTTCCGAACGCGTTGTTTTCGGCGGACTTGTCCAGCGCGTCAAAGCCCGGAATCGCCTTGTTCCGCTCGTTGACTAGTCCCGTGCCAATCATGAAGCCCGCCATATCCGTGACGCTCCATGTTCCGTCGTCGTTTTGGACAAGCCACGCAGCGGAATCCGGGTAGGCGGTCGCCGGGTCAATGTCGCCCGTCGCCACAGCCGCGTTGAGCGCGTCCGATACGTTTTGCAAAATCGCGTCATAGTACGTCCCGGCGCGCAGACCGTCTAAAGTCAGCGCGTTTCCGTCCGCGTCTTTGAGGTTCAGGCCGTTCAGGTATTCTACAAAGGCGTCGGCCTCCAGTTCCTGCAAGCGTCGGTCGAACGCGGTGAAGCTGTCGCCGTAAGTCCCGCCCGCGTCGGCGAGGTCAAGCCACCACCACGCATAGGCAATGTCGGCGTTTTCAATGTCGGCGATAGGACAATAGCGCTGCGCGGCGTATTTGAAGCGTCCGAACTTACGCTCATCGCTACGCGACGCTTTGTTATGCAATTTATATCAAAAGAAACCCAGCTTTGCCAAGCGGGGTTCAAAATCAGCAGGCGTGTAAGTATGCGTATACAATTTCTTGGCAAATTGCGCGCAACTGAATTTCTCCCCTAATCCACTCCCCCGTCAAGGCGGAGGAATGCTGAAAACAGGACAAGTCCCCCCTAATAAGGGGGATTTAGGGGGAGTAAGGTTTCATAAAAGCCTTTCCATAGGCCTCCGGCAACGCCTTGCCAATCAAACTTTTACGCGAACGGCGTGTAATGAGACTTCCATAGAAACACCGGAGACGCGTATTGTCCGCGCATTGACACGAAAAATGTTGGAAGTGGCTATCCCCGGAACGAAGGCCTCTCAAATTCGCTTTTCATGCGGATTTGAGGGGCTTTTTTATGCGCGAAACGCCTGTCCGATTATTTCTATTTCAGAAAGAACGCGCGCCAAAACGGAATTGAACTTTGTCGATTTTCCGTGTTATAACCAATCCGTAAAGTGGCGGACGGCGGACGGAAACGGATGGAGAGGGGAAATACTATGAGAGCGGCAATTTCCAACGAGAAAAAGCGGGTGATGTTGGAGGAGAACATCGCCACGCTGATTCCTAAAATGGCGGTGCCGACCATTGTGGCGCAGTTGATTACCACGGTTTACAACTTGGTGGACACCTATTTTGTCAGTACGCTGGGGACAAACGCGACGGCGGCGGTAGGCGTCAACAGTTCCCTTGAACGGACGATTACTATCATTGGTTCCCTGATTGGCGCGGGCGCGTGCAGTTACATTTCCCGGCTTTTGGGCGCGGAGAAGAAGAGCGACGCCAACCGGGTTCTTTCCACGTCCATTCTCACGGGACTTGGACTGGGCGTCATTTTCATGGTGATTTGTCGTTTCGTCATCGGCGATTTGGTCTATGTTCTGGGCGCCACCGACGACTGCGCCGCCTATTCCATGCAGTACGCAACTTACGTATTGTACGCCGCGCCGTTTATGATTGGCAGTTTCATTCTGAATATGTGTCTGCGGAGCGAGGGAAGCGCGATGTTCGCTATGGTCGGAATCGGTTTCGGCGGCGTGCTGAACTGCTTTCTTGACCCGCTCTTTATTTACACCTTTGATTTAGGCGTCGCGGGCGCGTCCATGGCTACCGCAATCTCTAAATTTGTTAGCTTTTGCATTCTGCTCTGGCCCTACTTCCGGAAAACCACCTCCGTTGAAATTGCTTTGCGGCATTTCCGCTACGTCTGGCAGGATATTCGGGAAGTCGTCGCTATCGGGTCGAGTTCCTTTTTCCGCTCCGCGCTGGCCGTCGTGGCGGCGGTGTCCATTAACCGCGTCGCCGGGAGTTTCTCCACTTCCGCGCTGGCGGCGCTGTCGGTCGCAAACCGCGTGATGGAGTTCCCATTCGCCATTATCCTCGGTTTCGGACAGGGTTATCAGCCTGTCGTCGGCTTCAACTGGGGCGCGAAAGCGTGGAAACGCGTCAAGGAAAGCTACACGTTCAGTTGCGCGCTCTCCGCTGTTGGCGCGGTCGTTATCGGCGCGTTGATTACCGTTTTCGCAAGCCCCATTGTCCACGCCTTCAACCGCGAGGCGGACGCCGAAGTCTTGCGCCTTGGCTTACTCTGTATCCGTCTGCAATGTCTGGCTTTGCCGATTCACGCGCTCAATTCCATTATCAATATGTTCTACGCCGGAATCGGACAGGCCCGCAACGCCCTGATTATCAATCTCTCCCGACAAGGCTACTGCTTCTTCCCGGCGTTATGGATTGCGCCGTTGTTCTGGGGCATTAACGGCGTAGCGGCGACGCAGGCCATTGCCGATATGCTCAGTATCGTGGTCGTACTCCCGCTCGGACTGCACGCGCTGAACCTTATCAACGGCAAATTCGCGGAGACGGCGGACAATACGGAAGGAAGGGCATGACATGAGACGGAACAGGAAGCGGCATTATGACGCGGAAGGCGTCAAAACGACGTTTGTCCGGCTGGGGCGGCGGATTCCCGGGGCGCTGTACGAGCCGCTCACGCCGTCCGGCAAAGAGGACATTAACGTTTTGGTTATGCACTCCGACGAGGATTACATGACATTCCCCACGGGGCCGGAACTGGCGGTACGGGGCTACACGGTTCTGTGCGCCAACGTGATGAACAAGGAAGGGATTCTGTTTTCCCAAAACGAAAAAATGCGTTGCGTGAAAGACGCTGTGGAGTATCTGCGCGAGCGGAACGGCGGAAGCGTCATTCTGATGGGGCATAGCGGCGGCGGTACGCTCATGAGCGCGTATCAGGCGTTAGCGGAGAACGGCCCGACGGTCTTTCAGGGGCCGGAAAAGCTCTATCCCTACCACAGAAAGGACGTTCCGCCCCCGGCGGACGGAATCATGTTGCTGGATTCCAACTGGGGCAACGCGGTCATGCAGTTGTTCAGCTTAGACCCGGCGGTTATCGATGAGACGGACGGCCTGAATCTGAACCGCGACATTGACCTGTTCAACCCCGCAAACGGTTTCCGCCCGAAGGGTTCGACGTACTCAGATAGGTTCATCCGCAGTTACCAGAAAGCGCAGGGGGAGCGTAACAATCGGCTGGTGCGCGCCGCGCTGGAACGTCTGACGCTTCTCAACGAGGGCAAAGGACGTTATTCCGACGACGAGCCGTTTATCATCCCCGGCGGGGCGCAGACGTTCTTCTGTAACAAGCTCTTTCCGCAGGATGTCCGCCTGATGTCGCACACCATTGGCGCGTATCCGCTCATCCATAAGGACGGCTCCGTTACGACGGAAATTGTGCGTTCCGTCCGGAAACCCGACTGCCCCGATTCCATGACGCATTCTTTCTGGGAGGGAGCGCGTTTCCTGTCCGTGAAAACCTATCTGTCCGGATACGCCATTCGGACGGAGGACGATTTCGGATACGATGACTGTCATGTGTGGGGCATTGACTGGGATTCCAGTTACGCCGCGCCGCCGGGAAATATGCGACACGTCCGGGTTCCGACGCTTGTCATGGGTATGACGGGCGGCTGGGAGTTCCTCGCGTCCGAGACGATTTACCGTATGGCGGCGGCGGAAGATAAAACGATTGCTTTCGTAGAAGGGGCTACCCATAAGTTCACGCCCGCCCGACACTGTGAGGAATACCCGGAGCAGTTCGGCGACACTATGAAAACGCTCCATGATTACGTGGACGGCTGGCTCTCGTCGGGGCGGTTCTAAACGGCTTCTAATCCGTTTGTGAAATTCAGTTCTAATCCTCTTCTTCCTCGCCCGTCTTTTGAATCAGGTAGTTGAGAAACGACCGGGCGGGCGCGGACAGACGGGCGTTGTTCAGATAAATCATATAAATACAGGTTTCAATGCGCGGCTGGAAGTCCGCGACGGCGACGGCGACGCCCTCTCCGGGGAACTGATAGCGATTCATAACCGCGATTCCCTGCTTTTGGTTCACCATGCGGGAGATGTTCGAGGTAAAGGACGATTGCGCGCAGACTTCCGGCGTCACGCCTTTCTCGGCGCAATAGTCCAGAAACTTCCGGCTTTCCAGATGGGGCGCGCCGTCCGGCTTGACGTGCAGGATGAATTTTTCGTTCCGTATCTGGTTTAAGGACAGGAATTTTTCCCCCGCTAAAGGATGGTCTAAAGGTAAAACGACCGCCAAAGCGTCCGTCTTGTAGATGATTTGATTCATCTGGTGTCCGGGCATGACTTCCTCCGTGGCGAAAGCGAAATCAGCCTGACGGTTATGCAGAAGTTCGGCTAACTGATGGCTTTCCTGTGACTGTAGGGAAAACTGCGGATTTTCGCGGGCGAACTCCGAAAGCAGTTCAATGACGCCGTAACGCGCCGAACCGGGCGAGTAGGCGATACGCAACGCCCATTTGTCCTGATTGGTCAGACTGGTCAGCGCCGAGCCGCCTTCCCGGTAAAGCTCCAAAATGCGCTTTGCGTAGGGATAGAACGCTTTGCTGAACTTATTGGTCTTGACCGAACGCTTGGAGCGGTCAAAGAACGTGACGCCTAATTCCTCTTCCATTTTCTGAATGTGTTTCGTCAGCGCGGACTGGGACACGTTCGTCAGTTCCGCCGTCTTTTGGAAACTGCACGTTTCTACCAGAGATGTAAATTCCTCAAACTGCTGGATGTCCATTTCTGATTCTCCTTTTCTGCGATTATTTCTATTTCAGAAAGAATTGTAACGGAAAAGGATTTGATTGTCAAGGAATTTCAGGGGACAATGAGCCTGCCGTATGCGTAAAGCGCGGCGCGGGGCGTCCCCCAATCTCGTTTAGTTAAGCGGGCGCAGTCGAAGAAGCCCAAATTATCATTGGACTAAGCGGGGCGATATAAGAAAGATTTGGCTGATTGGGATTTGATGTTACGGGGAAAAGAACGGTCTGGACGAATGGGCGTCAGAAATCGGGTTATCAAAGCGCAGGGATTCATGGAATCCGGGGCGCGTTTCATGTATTCCAGACAAATGGACACAGCGGCAAAGAAACAGATTTTATAATCATATTTTCGTTCTTTGCTTTTACGGGGTGCGGGCGGGTTGGCATGATTGGCAATCGCCCCGCAAAAATTGAAGCGGACAAGTCCGGCGTAAATCTCCTGTTCCACATATTGGCGCTTTTTGGCGTGGAAATGAAGCAGGTCGAGCGTATATTTCAAATCGCGGAACGAAGTTTCCTCTCCCCAGCGCATATGATAGAGTTCCTCGATGTCCTTCAGGGAAAACTCGTCAGCGCTGAGATTTGTGGCGACGCATTCAAAGACGCCGGGGGCGATTTCCATACGGAGAATGCGGAGTTTCATGGGAAAAAACGGATGGTTTTCGTCAGGAAAATGGAAAACGGTACGGGACGAGAGAACCGTATACGTTTCTCTGTCCTCTATGATTTCACGCGTATGGCGTGTGGTCAGAACCGTTTGAATTTCCATATCAAATTCCCGGTCGTCAGGCAGATGCCATGACGAAAGAATCCCGTTACTGTTGACATCTTTGAGCCGCTGGACAAATTTCTGACCGGAAAGCAGGAGACTGGCCAGAACGTCGTAGCTTTCAAAGCCTCTGTCCATGAGTAAAATCGCTTTCATCGTATCCGGCAAACGCGCCAGCATTTCCTGAAGCGCGACCCGTTCATGAACTTTTCCTTCCGGTGCCAGTACGCAGTCGGCGTAACAGCCGTTCGACAGGTCATAAAGCGCGTTGAGATGGATTTGATTGTAGCCCTTCTTTTCGCCGTTTTCGTGAAACGTCTCCTTATCGGATGGATTGTAAGGCAGATTGAGCGCCGAGCCGTCCGAGGCCAGAACCCGATAGCCTTTGCGCGTTTTTCCGGCGTCCATGCGTTCCAGACGGTCTGTAAACGCATGGAACAGACACGCGAACGCTTCGGAGGAAATCTTGCCTCTTTGGTGGCAAAACGCGGATTTTGTGGGCGTCATTTGGTCAAATGAGAAAAATTTGAGCAGTTCGTTTTGCAACGCTCCGCCTCCCGCCTCCACGCAAAAGCGGACACAGGATGAAAACGTGATTTTTCTTTCCCTTGAAAAGTCCTTTTCGGGATTGCCCAGAAACTGAGCCTTGTTCCGCTCCAGCGCTTCCACGCATTGCGTATACGCGTTATGGACTGCCTCCGCATAGTTCTGATTCTCCATTGTGGCGTCTCCTGATACTACAAGATTGGTGAGAGATCCTGTATTATCAGATTTGCTCCTGATTGTCTATCACAATCAGGAGCGACGCACTTTTACCGCTATTCTTTTCACCCTCACATCTGGCCTAACTAAACGACATTGCTCAGCGTCCGGGACAATCGCCTGAACGTACACGCTCTCCGAAACATAATGGTAGTAGATGTTGCCCGGACTGTAAGGGAAAAATCGGATTTGGCCTTCCCTGACAGCGGGTTTCTCCGGCTCTGTCGGCGGGTTATCCGGCGTATCCGGGCTATCCGGCTTATCCGGTTCTTCCGGTTCAACGCTTTCGTAGCGGATATTAACGCTTGCGGGAACATAATCGTGCCCGCTTATCGCATTCCATTGCGTTTCCGTTCCAGCGTAGTAGATATTCGTCAACGCGCCACAGCCTGAAAAGACAGAAAAGCCAATGCTGGTGACGCTGTTGGGGATGGCGACGCTCGTCAGTCCGCTACAACCGGAAAACGCACAGTATCCAATACTGGTAACGCTGTCAGGAATGGCGACGCTCGTCAGTCCGCTGCAACCGTAAAACGCATCGCTTCCAATGCTAGTGACGCTGTCAGGAATGGCGACGCTCGTCAGGGCGCTACAACCATTAAAAGCGTCCGCTCCAATACTGGTAACGCTATCGGGGATTATAACGCTTGTTAAAGCGCTACAATTCCGAAACGCGCCTCCTTTAATGGCGGTAATGCCATGACCGATAGTTATATGAGAGAGTTTTGCATAACTGGGAAAGGCAAAAGACTGGAGGTCGGTAAGACCATCCCCAATGATGATACTTTCCAGATTAGCGCACGCAAACGCGTTATTCCCAATACTGGTAACGCTATCCGGAATTACGAGACGGGTTAAACCGCTACAGCCATTAAAAGCGTTCGCTCCAATGCCGGTAACGCTGTTAGGGATTGTAATGCTTGAAAGATTGACACAGCCCTGAAAAGCATTTGCCCCAACAGATACTGCGCCATTTTCTATAACCAGTTGAGTGGCTTTTTGCCATACGGATGGGCGATAATAAAGTGCGCTTCCAGCGGCTATTAGCTGCTCCCCACCGTAATAATCAGTTATCATAGCCCCTGTACCGCTAATAGTCAGAGTATTTGCGCTATTTAAGACCCATATTAAATTTTCACCGCAACTGCCAGCAGCCCCCAATAATACGCCGTCGGAGCAATGGGCGATACAATCGCTTAACCTGTCTCCTTCATACCCATTTTCACCGTCAATACGCGTATTTTTTCGTTTTTGGACGGATTATATGAGTAGTACATCCTCGGAGATGTCAACTGAATATACTGCTCTTTTTTGCCTGAGTAGTATACGTCAGTTAAATTTGCGCATTCAATAAAGGCGCTATCGCCAATCGTTGAAACGCTGTCAGGAAGGCTGACAGTCCGCAAATTTGAGCATTCTTGGAAAGCGCGTTCTCCTATCTCCATAACGCCATTAGGAATCGATACGCTTTCCAACTTGGAACAATTCCGAAACGCATTTTTTTCGATGGTTTGAAGGCTATGGGGGATAGTGACGCTCTGTAAATTCGGAAAGTCCCGAAATGCGCACGCTCCAACGCTTGTGGCCCCTTCATTAATATAAACGCGCAGGACTTGCTCGACTAATGGATTGACGATTGAAAGAGGCTTTACATGGAAGGAGTTAGAATCAGTAAATATACGGCCATTATGACTGGATAGATTACTCCACATCCTCCCTGTTCCGCTAATCGTTAGCGTGCCTTCACTGTCTAATGTCCACGTTAGATTTTTGCCGCCGTTCTCACCGCAGTAACCATTGGAGGCAATTTCAACCTCTTTCCAGTGCGCATAGAGCGTATGGTTACTTGGATTTGCTCTTGACTTAAAGGTTACTTGCGTTCCTCCATCTAGCGCAGTATACCATCCGGCGAAAACGTAGCCTTCTCGAACTGGAGTCGGCAATCTTGTATATGCCGTTCCGCTCATCTTTTGGCTGGTAGGATTCACTGTTCCTCCATTCGCGTCAAAGGTTACTGTGAAGCTTGAAGCAAATTCGACGATGGAAGGAACAACCGAAGACGTGGGAAACGACACATCATCTGGAATAGAATCCGCCGCCGTTGCCGGAATAGTGCACACACCCACTATCAGCAACAGCAGAAACACAAGCGCAATCATACGTTTCTTCATCGAACCAACCCCTTTCATAAATCCACGCATGAACTTTCCCTCCGGGGCTTGTCCCATGAATGAGGACAAATCTCCGTCCGTGGGTCGCTACCGAAAACACAGGGGCCGCGGAGCCTTTCCGCGCCTTATGGTCTCCGCTAACTTGTATCTCCATTGGCTATTATATACAAGCGCGGAAAAGATTGCAAGCGCTTTTTTTGAACGTTTGCCTTAAAGCGTCTGTCTTCCTTTTGGCCTTTGATACGGATGACAAAACCGCTCCGGAGAGAAAAACGCGCGCGAGGTTTTCAGTGGGCTTTCCAAAATTTCCGCGCTAAAAGCGCAAGCAATCCGTTCCCGCTTCCGGCGTCAGGATTATTACGTCTTTGGACGGCGAGATTCGCTCCGTATCCGACAGTAACCATGTCGCCTCCCGATGGTGAAGCCGGAATCGTTCAGAGCGTGTTTTACGCGACAGGTTCCTACGTTTTGCCGGATTACCGGAAAGTGGAGAGCAATCAGGAGTGGGAAGAAACGACAATTTCCTTTGACGCGAAAACGGCGCGTTCCAGAAAGAAAATGAAAGCCTATGAAATGCCGCTACGCATTGTCAGCGCGCAGTTTGCGGAACTTGGGCTGACGTTCGGACAAAAAGCCGTAGAGGAAAAAAGCAATCTGGCGGTAGCCTTGCGCCGCTTGGCCCTCTCTTCCCGCCGCTACTATTTCTTCATCCAGCCTTCCATAAACTGCCCCGGCTCCCGCATTCAGCGCGGCGTCATGGCGGTTGTCCCCCGCCGCTGTCCGTGACCTGCAACGGCTGCGACATCGACCTCATCCCGCGGGATTCGTCCTACGCGTCCCTCCCTGACTTGCGCGAGACGCGCCATTCCGGCGACGTTCTCGACTGCGTGCTGAAAGAGTACGACAGCCGCGCCGGAACGCTTTCCATTTCCGTGAAGGAGACAGAGCCGGAACCGTTTGACGGCGCGGAGTTCCGGCGGCTGGAAGGCCCCACCCGCGAGGCGGTCATCTCCGGGAAGTACGGCGGCGGGTTCCGCACGCTCCCGGACAACGTGACCGTGATGTGCAACCTATGTACGACGACTCCACATTCCAAATCGGCGACTGCGTTCTCGTGCAGATTCAGCGTTACGAAACGAGCAAAAAGCAGGCCTACGGTAAAATCGTGGCCAACTGGTAACGGAATAGAAACCGCCCGTGTCGGACAGGCTTCCCCGCTTTGGAGGGAGGCCCGTCCGCGCAGTTCGGAAAACAAACGCGTTTCCAACTCTTTCAACGGGGACACGTTCCGTTTGCTTGCCTCGGTTTTCAACTTGTCGCTGATGGTCGTTTCATAGCGTCCGTCCCGGACTTTTTACGTCGCTTTGACGATTTCCCAAAACAAAAATTCCCGGCGCGTAAAGCGTCAGAGATTTTTTGACAGTCGGGTTTTCGTAGCGGCGTTTTCAGAAGCCGGACAGTTCCGCCGCGATTTTCTCATATGTGGGAACTGACGCGCCGAAACGCTCTCCCATCGGATTACTAAGGTACCCGCCTTCCTCCGTATACATGGCGACGCGAACTGTCCGTACCATTACAGTCCGTGACTGCTCATGCCCCGTAAAACGACCGCTTCCCCGGATTCGTTACATAACTGCGCGCCTTTGACTTGCAACCAGCCGTTTTCGGCGACGCCGCCCCGCGCCGGACTGACGACGCTTTCCAGTTTCGTCGCGCTTTCGTCGTCGGGTGTCGGGACAACGGACGCCTTTTGTAAAGCGCGGTAAATGATTGCGCACGCGGCGGCGCGGGACAACCCGTCGTTAGGACAACAGCCGGAACTGTCGCCCAGCAGAACGCCGCCGGAATAAGCGGCCAAAACGCTTTCATAATAGCGTCCGTCCAGATAGCGTCCGTCCAGCAGACGGAGTTTGTGACGGTCTATCAAACGGACAGCGACGACGGCTTTCCGCTCATATGCGACGGCGACGGCGCGGAAATTGACGCGCAAGCGTTCCGCGCCCTGTTGCCGGACGACGCCCCGCAAGATGGACTGTACGGAATTTTGTGGGGCGGCTTTCTGAAAGTTCCGGGAATCGGCGGGGCCATGAACGCCGTTTACTTTGACACTCCGTTAGACGGCGCCGCAGTATCCGTTGAGTTTTTCGACGTAAACGATTTGCTTTATGTCAAACTGGTAAAACTGCTGTAATCTTGTTATAATTAAGGAGGGCGTCATGAATAGATTATGGCGGAAATCCAGTCGGATTTGCGGGAGTGCGAGAGCGGCGAGGCGCAGGGTATGGACGTAGACGAGGCGTCCGTAGAGGCGGCGGAGCGACTGTTACAGAAAGCGCGTCAACGTATGGGACAGGCCGAAAACAGAGAGCCGACGCCGGAAGAGGAAATGGCGTCCGCGCTGATGTCGTTGTTTTAAGCGGAAGCCGTCAATATCGCAAGCTCTATCATAGCGGTCAGGCGCGTTGCGTCTGGCCGTTTTTTTGCGCGAATGATAATGGAAATCACACGGAAATACATAGCGGACATTCCGCGTTTTAGCGTCAAAGATATTTCAAAATAAACTTTGGATACGGCTTTTCTTTTTTCCTTTGATGTGTTATAATTCCAATATAATCCGTTTATAGAGTGAGCGTTATGACAGCGAGAGAAACTTTTGAAGCAAACTATATCGCCCTTTTGAACGAACAGTAGCGCGTGGCGGCGCGTACTGTGGACGGGCCGTCCTGTTGCTGGCCGTCCCCGGCGGCGACAAAACCACCGTTCTTGTCACCCGTTTGGGATACATGGTCTATTGTTGCGGCGTTGCCCCCGAAAACATTCTGACCATGACCTATACGGTCGCGGCGACCGGGGATATGAAACGGCGGTTCGCGTCCCTGTTCGGCTCGGAATACGCCGACCGTCTGGAGTTTCGGACTATCAACGGCGTTTCCTCGAAAATCATTCGCTATTACAGCGAGTATTATCGCCGTCAGGCGTTCAGGCTTCTCGACAATGACGCCGAACTGACGGAACTCGTGCGGAATATTTACAAGTCCGTCAACGAGGAGTACGCGGAAATCGGAACGGTCAAGGACATTCGCTCCGCCATTACATTTATCAAAAACATGATGCTGACGGATGAGGAAATTGATTCGATGGAAACCGGAATCGAAAGCCTTCCGGAGGTTTACCGCCGGTATATGGTACGCCATTCCCAAATCTCAAAGTAATCCCAATCATAAAGAACAGACAGATTCAAAAGTCCGTTCTCCATGACTGGGATATTGTTATGCTTCACCCGGATATTTTTTCATTGCTTCTTCCAGTGTCATTCCTTGCGCGACAGCTTCCCGGCGCCGGGCGCTGACTTTCTGAATTTCTTTCATCTTCTCTCCCGTGAGAGAATAGTTGCGCATGGCAAGGAGCGTCACCGTCCACGCCGTCATGGGAATCAGGCAGAACAGTACGATAACCACGACGTTCATCCCCGGCCAATAGGGCGTCTCGGCGGTAGGAAGTTTGGAAAGACCAATAGCCCCCACCGCAATGCCCACTACCGTGGCCGACAGGGAGGATACCAGTTTGTCCACGAGGGAAAACAGGGTTCCCATAATGCCGGGAATGTATTTGCCGGAGCGATACGTCTCATAATCAGAGCAGTCCGCCACCATAGGAATCGGCATATCGGCGGTTGCGTAATACGCGCCGTAGCCAATGCCGAAAAACAGGATGAAAAGAACCGTGTAGAGATTGAGCGCCAGTCCGTCCGGCCCCATGAGGCTTAAACGCCGCGCCGGGTTGTCCGGATTCCACAGCAGGAGCAGAGCAAGAACGCCCACATAGCACACGAGCGCAACGGAGACATAGCGCAGGAGCGACGCTTTCTGTCCTTTTTTCTGAGAAGTCCGTACCGTCAGGGCAAAGAAGGGGACGGAGAACGCGTAGCCCAATACCATCATGGGCAGATAGAGGCTGTCGTAATTCCCCATCATAGAGCCGTAGAGCATACAGAGAACCGTCGTATTCGTGGCGATAGACAACGCCAGTTTGCACCCCGCGCCCGCGACCATCAGCCTTTGCATGGGGTTATTGTTGCGGATAATCTCCAAGTATTCGGAGACTTTCACCTTCTCCGCCTTTTCCCCTCTAAGGCCGAAATACTTCGGCTGGTCTTTCTCCCAGATACCGATAATGGCGAGGATGGTCAGAAGAATAGAGATGACAATGCCAATGGGAGCCAGAACCCGGTAAAATTCGGCGCGGTCATAGTCGGCGACATTCGCCCGGAGAATCGGAGCCAGAAACTGCATGGCCCC